>CAZPYG010000055.1:0-17855 GCA_964590465.1 uncultured bacterium
AAGAGCAACGAAGCGAAGAATCTTAGTCCAGGGCCTCTGCCAGAGATCCTTCACTTCACTCCGTTTCGTTCAGGATGACAAACGTGGGATGCGCCCGATTGGCTTTCTGTTACTGGTTTACTCTCTAGATTTGTTATGAAGCCCTGTTATTAAAGAGTTGTACAAAGCTGAGGGGGCTTTCAGGCAAAAGATTGAGAATTACTGCATTGAGTACCTGCGCCCATCTTAATGGGTACGGTTAGGGTATCGACGCGTTTCCTCGTGCCATGTCTTTCCTCGGGTTTGTCGTCTTCAGTTTTGGCTTCTGGCTCACCAAGCAGCTGCAGAATCAGTCGTCTCGACAGCAAGACTTTGGTTCGATGGCCCCTCAACCGGCGAGCACTCCCCAGATCGGCACTACAAGTGCCTCGTCTCCCATTAACCGGAACCAGCTAGACCGCCAGGGACAAAACCTGCTTTCCCAGGGACAGCAGATTGAAGCCAGCAAACTGGTGCAGCAGCAGACCAACTGGGGCTTGAAAGAGGCTCGCGATTATGTCAATCAGCTCACCGGGCCTCAAGCTATGGGCGCGACTGCTGGCACCGCTAAATCTCCCTCCCCTTTGCCAACCAACCTACAGCTCAAGGTTCAGCAACACATTGCCGATGGCCAAAAAATTGCCGCCATCAAACTGGTTCGCCAGAGTACCGGCTGGAATTTGAGCACCGCCAAAGAGTATGTGGAGCGGCTTTCTCGATAGCCAGAGGCGACTCAGCCCCAACAGGATGAGCGCTTAAAAAGTAGACTTTGTAGGGAGGGGATGACCTATCCTGCCGGCATCGTTGACAGCATCATAGACATATTCAAATGGTTCAAATTCCAGCCACCATTGCCCATGAACTCAATTTACGTACGTCTCAAGTCACCGCGACCTTAGAACTCTTTGCCGATGGGGCTACGGTTCCCTTCGTTGCCCGCTACCGCAAAGAGCGCACCGGCAACCTGGACGAAATCCAGCTGCGGCAAATTGCCGAACGCCATCAGTACCTGAGCGAGCTAGAAAACCGCAAACAGGTCGTGCTGGAGTCCATCGCCAGCCAGGACAAACTCACCCCCGAACTCAAAGCCGCCATCCTGGCCTGCGAGCACAAGACCGAGTTGGAAGACCTCTACCTGCCCTACCGGCCCAAACGCCGCACCCGCGCCACCATGGCCCGGGAAAAAGGCCTGGAACCCCTGGCTACCCGCATCGAAGCACTGAACCAGACCGGCAGGCGGGGAAATCTGGCCCAGGAAGCGGAGGCTTACGTTGACTCTGAAAAAGGCGTAGAGACTGCCGAGGACGCTCTCCAGGGGGCTGCCGACATCCTGGCGGAGCAGGTGGCAGAACAGGCGGAGCTGCGGGGCTACGTGCGGGATCAGCTGGTGCACCAGGGCATTTTTACCGCCGCCATCAAGAAAGACCACCCCGAAGGCACCACCAAGTTCGAAATGTATCGGGACTACCAGAACCCGGTGCGCTCCATCGCATCCCACAACCTGCTGGCCCTGCTGCGGGGAGAACGGGAAGGCATCCTCAAGGTGGGGCTGGAAGTGGATGAGGAGCAGATTCTCTACAGGATTCAGAAACGCATCGTCAAAACCTCCGTGGCGGAAGTGCGCCAGTTCTACCAGACCTTGATCAAAGACGCCTATAGTCGTCTGATGAAGCCTTCCCTCACCAGCGACGTGATGACGGAGAAAAAAGCCTGGGCCGATGAAGTCTCCATCCAGACCTTTGAAGCCAACCTGCAGAACCTGCTGCTATCCCCCCCGGCCGGCATGAAGCCCACCCTGGGGGTTGACCCTGGCTTCCGCACCGGCTGTAAGGTAGCGGCCCTGGACAGCACCGGCAAGTTTCTAGAGTACAAAGCCATCTTCCCCCACCAGTCAGAACGCCAGCGGCAACAGGCTGCCGACGACCTGGCCCGGCTGATTCGCAAACACAACATTGAGCTGATCGCCATCGGCAACGGCACCGCCAGTCGGGAGACGGACAAGTTCGTGGGGGAGGTGCTGAAGGCCATCCCCAATCCCCCAGTTAAGGTGCTGGTGAATGAATCCGGTGCCTCCATCTACTCCGCCAGCGAAGTGGCGGCGGCCGAATTTCCCGATCTGGATGTAACGGTGCGAGGAGCCATCAGCATCGCCCGCCGCCTGCAAGATCCCCTGGCGGAACTGGTGAAGATTGATCCCAAATCCATCGGTGTCGGCCAGTACCAGCATGATGTGGACCAGAAGCGCCTGAAGCAAAAGCTGGATGAGACCATTGAAAGCTGCGTGAACTACGTGGGGGTAGACCTGAACATGGCCTCTCGTGAGTTACTGATCTATGTGTCGGGCATTACCCCCGCCGTAGCCAACAACATCGTGCAGTACCGCAACGAAAATGGAGCCTTTAACTCCCGCAAGCAGCTGCTGAAGGTGAAGAAGCTCGGTCCTAAAGCCTTTGAACAGGCGGCGGGGTTCCTGCGCATTCGGGACGGCAAAAATCCCCTGGACAACACCGCGGTTCACCCGGAGAGCTACGCCATTGTAGATGCCATCGCGGCAGATCTGGGGATTCCCCTGGTGCAGCTTCCCAAAGCCGCCGATCGCCTGAAGCGCCTGGATTTGAAGAAATTTATGACCGCCGATGCTGGCGAACTGACCCTGCGGGACATCCTGCAGGAACTGGAAAAGCCCGGACGGGACCCCCGGGAGCAGTTTACCTACGCCACCTTCCAGGAAGGCATTGATGAAATCACCGACCTCAAACCCGGTATCTCCCTGGAAGGAGTCGTAACCAATGTCACCAACTTCGGGGCCTTTGTGGATGTAGGAGTCCACCAGGATGGATTGGTTCACATTTCCCAGATGGCCGACCGGTTCGTGAGCGACCCCAACGACATTGTCAAAGTAGGCCAGGTGGTAAAGGTGCGGGTCATGGATGTGGATGTGAAGCTGAAGCGCATCAGCCTTTCAATGAGATTGCCATAATTGTGAAAAGATAAACAATGCCGCAAGGCTGGCATTCATCACCGAGCGAACCTATGTCCGAAAAACCCACCCTGCCAGAAGGTCCAGGCTTTGGGCTGACGTTTCTGTATTACTTTTCAGGCGTGGCCCTGGTCACAACTTTTTTAGCCATCAAAATTTTGGGCGTTACCCTCGATACCGGTATCCCGAACCAGTTCGGGCTGGTTTTCGGGGCTGTGGGCGGCGTTCTCGGGGCCACTTTTAACCGCAGCATTACTCTGGATATTCCCATTTCTAGCCAGAAAAAGTTCAAGCAGAAGCTGGCAGCAATTCTCAGAGACCTGGGCTATTCAGAAGATGCCAATGCCCATATGGACGGAATTCTGGTCTATCGTCGTTCGTCTATTCGCCAGCTTTTCTCCGGCAAAGTGTATGTACTGATCGAGGACAAACAGGCCCACATCAGCAGCAGAGCCACCCACATACGCAGCATTCGTCGCAAACTGGATCAATAAAATGGTTCGCAAACAAAAGTACCCCCATTTGCTGGGCTCCAAATGGACAGCCCTCCAGAAAACGGAAGGCTGGCGACACTTTGAGGTGGTGAACCGTAAAAATCAGGGGGCCTGGGTGTTTGCCGAGTTGGTGGCCTCCTGTGATCCATCCGTTCGGTTTTGGATTAATGCAAAACAACTCAAAAACCGTGACCTCTGGCAGGCGGGATGGCAACCCCTACGGGAATTAGCACCTGAGGGGGAAGGCGAAGCTTTGGAAAATTAAGTTACGATCAAGTCAATGCAGCAAACCCCTGCCATTGGCCATCCCCGATCTACCCTGGCTACTCCAACCCGGTTCCGGGAGTGACGCCTCCCTGATGATTATGACTAACCATCAGCCAGCGTCGGGGAAAAAGGCTTGACGGAACAACTGCTGCTAATACCGCCCCCCCAATTTTGCCATGTCTTCCGCCCAACCCCCTGAGCATGAAACCCTACTGTCCAGCGTTCTGAAGCCCCTACTGGATGATTTTCAGCACTGGTTTCAACGGTCCCTGCAGATGCTTGAGCGCGACTCTATCCATTTCTTAACCGCAGACCAACAGAACGCCCTGATCGAGCGATTGCGAACCGCCCTTTCCGAAACTCACGCCGCCGCCGCCGTCTTGCAGGCGACGGCAGGCCAGGCTGGGGTTGAAGCCTCTCAAGTAATGGCCTGGCATGGCCTGGTGGCAGAGTGTTGGGCCATCGCCCGGCGTCAGCGGAGGGAATCTGCTTAACTCCTTAACTTATTCCCCAAATTTTGTCGAACAGGTTACAGTCAATAAGGTAAGGAAAGGTCGAACTATACAGCTATGTGGCATATCGTTTATATCATCGCGTTTACAGGGTTAGCGGTTTTAGCCATTTCTAACCTGATTAAAAATCTGGTCATTTTGGGTAGCAGTGCCCGTAATCCTAGGTCTTCCAATTCCTATGGCGGTGGTTCCAGCAGCTCCACCCGTCCCGTCCCCCATCCCGAACTGCTGGACCAGGACGGTCAGGTCATTCGAGAACCTCTGCTGGTGATGCGGTCTATTTCCATGCAGGATGCCCGCGAGCAACTCGACGCTCTATACGACGGCAACGCTTTTAGCGCTGAAGATGCCGACGAAACGAAACGCGATTCAGAAGATTGAGAAAAATACAGGAATTCATTGGGTCACTAACAACCCCTTGAATTCTCCGTTTTTAAGGCTTTTACCCCTATTCCGACTCTTCGGTATAGCCGTGATAGGCTTCTAACACCTCCATTACCATTGGTGCGGCCACCTTACCCCCACCCCCGCCCGAGTGCTCAGCAAAGGCGACAACCACAATTTCTGGATCCTCCAGAGGAAAATAGGCTCCAAACCAGGCATGGGATAAACCCGGATCCGCCTCAGCTGTGCCTGTTTTACCGGCGAACGGAGGAAGATGGGGAACATTGAGGGCGGTTGCGGTGCCACCAGTAATCACGCGCCTTAACCCTTGCTGCAAAATATCGATGGTTGTGTCGCTTAGGTTCAGCGATTCCCGCCACTGCTTGCTCTCCTCATTGTCTTTCAGGATGTGGGGCTTTACGAGATCACCACCATTGGCCGCAACCGCAAACATGTTGGCCACCTGCAGCGGAGATGCCTGCATAAAGCCCTGACCAATGGACATATTAATTGAATCGCCCACAAACCAGTCATAGCCAATGTTTTCCTGCTTCCAGGCGGCATCAGGCACTAATCCAGGACTTTCTTCAGACCCCAGTTCAATACCTGTTTTGCGGCCAAAGCCAAAGCGTCGGGTCATCTCAATTAAGGTAGGGCCACCAATGCGCATCGCCACCTGATAAAAGAAGGTGTCACTACTCCAGGCCATGGCCCCGGTGAACCCCAGGGGCCCGAACCCGGCTTTGTTCCAATCCCAGAATTGGATGGTGCCTATCTGTACATAGGGGAAGGTGGGCAGTACTGCATTAGCAGAATAGTTCCCAGACTCAATGGCCGCCGCAGTGGTGACAATTTTGAAGGTGCTGGCCGGCGGAAACGCCTGCAAAGAACGGTTCAAAAAAGGGTGATTGGCTCCCTGCAACTGAGCCCACTGGGCTTCAGTCATACGGGCCGTAAAAATATTCGGGTCATAAGTAGGCCAGCTTGCCATGGCCAACACGCCACCATTGCGGGGATCGATGGCAACAATGGCCCCCGGTCGAGCACCGAGGGCAGCTTCTGCCGCTTTTTGCAGCTCAATATCCAGGGTGAGCTGTACATCCTGCCCCCCGATGGGAGGTTTGTCTCCCAGAATTCTGATGATACGGCCGCTGCTATCTACCTCAACCTGCTGCCCTCCCCATTCGCCGTGGAGGGTACTTTCAAAGGCCGCTTCTGCACCCATCTGCCCGATCACATCGCCCATGCGGTAGCCCTCTTCCCGGCGCTGCTGGAGCTGTTCATCAGTCATTTCCCCGGTGTAGCCCAGCACATGGGCCGCCAGGTCGCCATTGGGATAATTCCGTACCGACTCTGCCTCCAGACGAACTCCCGGTAGTTCATTGCTGTACTCGGCCAGGGCCGTGGCCTGGGCAGGGCTAATGCCCCGAGCTATGCTAACCGATTCGATGGACTCATAGCCGGCCTGTTCGAGCCGCTGCTCAATTTCTTCGGCGGGAATTTTCAGAACTGTAGAAAGACGGTCAATGACCTGGGGCCACTCAGATTCGGGTAGGGCAATGGGCCAGATCGAGACAGTATGAGATAAGCGACTACCGGCCAAAATTTCCCCATTACGGTCGTAAATGGTGCCCCGGGGTGGACGCTTGGGGACCAGGCGAATGCGGTTGCTGTCGGCCAGTTGGCGATTCCGTTCACCATTCACAACCTGTAGTTGAAACAGGCGTGTGCCAAAGGCTCCCAGTAAAACAACCGAGACCATCACCATGAGAAATACCGATTGGAAACGACGACCAACCGTGCGCCCTCGGAAGGGAGCCGTTGCCGGGGGCAAATTCTGGAGTAACGCCATGGGCAAACAAAGACCGCAGTACCGTTGCAATCCCTTATTGTACAAGACGCAAATGGTAGCATCAGGCTGTACCGGAAACATCGAGAGGATATGCAGGGACGTCTGGTCTGGCCCATCTTGGGATTGGGGGTTGTAGGGGCGATCGCATCCGCCATTTTTCTGCTGCGGGAAAATACCCAGGTCCATCGGTTGGTGCTGGCCTCGGGCAGCCCCACAGGGGAATACTATGCCTTTAGCCAGGCCTTTGCCGAAGTTGTGTCCCGTAACCATCCCAAGCTTCAAATCGAGGTTATAGAGACTGACGGCTCCCAAAACAACATGGCCCTGCTGAAAGAAAATGCAGCTCAATTAGCTCTGGTGCAGAGTGATACCCCAGTGGAGCCCCCCGTACGGGCAGTGGCCCTGCTGTTTCCCGAAATGTTTCACCTGATTGCCCGCACTGATGCCGACATCGCCTCGGTGGCTGATCTGCGGGGTAAACGGGTAGCCCTGATGCCGGAAGGCAGTGGTTCCTATGCCCTGTTCTGGCCCCTCAGCGAGCATTACAGCCTCACCCCAGAGACCATGACGACCCTGCCCATGCCACCAGCAAAGGCCCATGAAGCCCTACTACAGGGGGAAGTGGATGCGCTCTTTCGGGTCATTACCCTGGGCAATCCGACCGTAAAGGACCTGCTGACGTCCGACTCGGTTCAGCTTTTACCCATCGATCAAATCGAAGCCCTGCAGCTCTCCTTGCCCTATTTAGATGCCCGCACCGTTCCCAGGGGCACCTACGATGGCGGCCGCCCGATTCCTGCCCAAGATGTGCCCGTGGTTGCGGTAAACGCTCTGCTTGTCGCCCATCAAAATTTGTCAGAGGAAGTGGTCTCTGATATCACCCGCACCCTGTATGAAAACCGCAATGAGTTGGTCAGCCGCTATCCCAAAGCCGCCATGATTCGCCTGGATACATCCGGTGATGACTTAGGTCTACCGCTCCATGATGGAGCCCGAGCCTATTACACCCAGGACCAGCCCGAGTTCATTGTGGAATATGCCGAACCCATCGGTCTTTTCGTCTCGATGGGGGTACTGCTGGTGTCTGGGCTATGGCAGTTTCGGATGTGGTGGCTGGGCCGCCAAAAGAACCGGGCCGACACCTACAATCTGGAAATTTTGGACCTGATTGACCAAATTCACCACACCCGATCCATCCAGGAACTCCATATCCTGCGCCAGCAACTCTTCGAGATTCTTAAACGGGTTGTCACCGATTTGGATGTGGATCGCATTACCAACGAATCGTTTGAAGCCTTTACCTTTCCCTGGGAAATTGCCATTAACACCATTCGCCACCAGGAATATTTGATTCGCGATCAGGATGAGAGCCACCTCGACATCCCAGAACAGCAGCAGATAGGACGACGGGACTAATCATTCTGGGAAGAACCCTGCGCAGAAGCCCGGGAACCGACCCAAAAGAACCATTAACGTCCCGCGTAGAGGGACCCGGTAAACAGCACGGTTGTGTCTTTTGTGGTTTTCACGCCCACCGTTTGCTCGGGGGTCGGGGCAACAGACACCGCAGGTTGGGCCGGGGCCTCAGCTTCAGGGTCAGCATCAGGGGCTGGAGCCGTTACCTCTGGTTGAGGCAGTTGATCAGGCTGGGGCACCCCTGGCAACTGGGGGGCTGGGGCCGCCGGTATGGGAACAGAAAGCCCAGGGGTCGCATTCGGAGGGGGACGCTCAATCGGTGCAGGAGTAACCAGCGGATTGGTTGGTGGAGGAGCAACCGGCTCAGGGGATGCTGGGGCAGCTGCCCCAGCCGGAGACCTGGGTGGAGATTCCAGGGTGGGCGGTTGGGCGGGAGTTAAGGTAGGACTGGCGGGACCAGAGGCAGGCGCATCCCCGGGAACCGTCTCAATGCGCCGGGGTAGCCGCCGCCCGGGCTGGGACTGGATTGGGGCTGGAGCCTCCATCTGGGGCAGCGGGAAGGTTGCAGCAGGTTGCGGAAAGGGGTCATCGGATACCCCCGAGGTTGGAGCAGCGACCGGCTGAGGCTGGGTAGTTTCGGGTCTGGTGTTCCGCGGCTCTGCCGCCCGTCGGAGGGCTCGCTGACGGGCCTGTTCAATGGCATAAATCTGCCGCTGCCAACCGGCGATCTCAGATTCAGCCTCCCCAAAGAGGGCCCGGCCGGCTTTAATATCCCTGGCCCGGGCAATGGCCTGGGAGTAGTTTCCCGCAGCCGCCAGGTCTCGCGCCTCAGCCAGGATGGGGCGATCCTGCAGAATTTCAATGCGATTACGCCAGACATAAATCCAGCTCTGGGCTTCGTGGCGCAGGGCGCGATTGAAGGAAATTTGACTGGCCGTTTCAATCGCCTGCTGTAATCCTTCTACCGTATCAACTTTAGCCAGTCGATGGGCTTGGGCCAGATAGGGGCGGTCTTCCAGCCGCTCTATTTCCAGTCGCCAGTGGGCAATCAGGGTTTGGGCCTGAACTCGGCGGGGATGCCCCTCGGGGATTTGGGCAGCCTGGCCAACCGCCAGCTTTAGGGTCTCAAGGTTTTTGAACCGCCCCGGTAGTTGGGCCGTTTGCAGTTTGCCCAGATCCGCCAGGTGGGTCCGCCAGGTGCCCACACTGGACTGGGCCTGGGGATAGTAAGGGCTATCTGCTGGGATTTGATTGGCCACCACCATGGCCCGGTAGAGCCGCACTAACTGGTCGGGGGACGTGCGCCAGGTGCCCACACTTTGCTGGGCCATCTGGCGGGAGCGACTGAGCCAGATCAGCTCTTGGGCTGCCTTAGCCCGGCTAGGGTTCGCCCCCACGGTTTGGCCCAGGCGAATCGCCGCATCCAGTTCCGCGGCATACCATTTGTCGAGACCGAGATTCAGCAGCCAATCGCTCCAGCGGTCCATAAAGGGCTGGGCCGCTGCGTAGGCATAGGTGGCAGGATCAATCTGGCTGGCGGTTTTCAAGGCCCCCCCCAGCTGAGTCGCGCCACCCCCATCCGCCAGCTCAATCGCCCGAGACAGCTGCCGTCGGCCCTGCTGCTCCTGGCGAATTTGCTGAGACAACCTCTGGACCTGATGCACCCGCCAATGGCGATTTTGCAACTCCGACAGGGCCAAAATTTGCCTGGAAACGGTCCCCCAGTCCTGGTTTTTGAGGGCGGTTTGGGCATCCTGCCAGATGGCATCACCCTTCTCCCATTCAGAGTTCCAGGACTGGAGCGAGGCCTGGGCTGTTTCGTAGACCGCACTGGATGCCGGAATGTACTCGATCAGCTCTACCGCACGATCTAAATCGCTATCGTAAAGCTTTTGCTGGGCCTCCCTCAGAACCACCCAGGACCACTGCTCAACCAGAGACTGTACTTCGTAAAAGAGGGGGTGGCTACTGTCCCAGCTGCCAACCAGTTCCAAGCTGGCCAAAATATCATCGAGCTCTCCCGATTGCGCGGCCAATTGGGCACAGTAGAGCTGAGCCCGGTCGGTGGTGATCGAGGTAGGGGTATTGCAGTCAGCCGTGGGGGGCAAATTGATCAGCCACACAAAAGCGCCAACGGCGGCACCACTGGCAGCTACACAGCTCATTAAGGAAATCAACAGCCAGCGCCAGGCCAGGCTTTGCTTGGGTTGCATTGGATACTGGGCAACATCCGGCATGGCGAGGACGCCATCCGCTCCCTGCAACGCTAACGTCAGGTCTTCTGCGGGGGTTGCCTCCACGGCGGGCTGGTCTTTAGACTGGGAGCTTGACTGTCGATGCCAATTCAGCATTGTTCTGAAAATAATCCTGCAAAACCACCTGCATAGACTGTACCGAGAAAAAATAAAAGAGACTAGTAAAAATTACATTTTTTTTAGCTGGGAGAAATCTTGATTCATCTTCCCATCCTGATTCCAGAGGACATATTTGAATGAGCTTCTGGCGGTTGGTTGGAACCAACCAACGTCAGGTCTAGTCATTACCTGGGCATAGCCTGAATATTTCTGACAGCGGCTTCAATCCCTGTTTGATCTTAAGAACTTTTCTTATATTTTTCTTACGTTCTTCTTATCTTTAGTTTGGCGAAAGGTCAGGCAGCAGAATAAACCACGGGCCTTAATCCACCCCTGCAAAATCAGGTATTGGCTGCGGGAAATCAGTCAATCAGTAAAAATTGTCACATCCTAGCGGAGATGTTGAAACCCAATCAGCCGACGCCCCTACTCTGTTATACGAGGATTAGTTCCCAGTATCCGGAGGGTAAATTCTCTTTCATCTTGAGACCCCGGAGACGTCCTACCCAGAAGTTACTGCAAAACGGATTCTAGCTGGTGTTGCTCCCAGAGTTCTCGGTAGAGACCCGACTGCTTCAGCAGATCTAGATGGGAACCGATTTGGACAACTTGCCCCTGATTCATCACAAAGATGCGGTCCGCCGTAGCGGCAGCAGACATCTGGTGGGAAATGAACAACACCGTCTTTTGACCAGTGCCGGAACTGAGGGCATCGAGAATTTGGGTTGCGGTGCGATTGTCGACGCTGGACAGGGCATCGTCCAGCACCAGGATGGGAGCATCGATGAGTAACGCCCGGGCCAGGGCTGTACGCTGCCTTTGACCGCCGGATAGGGTAATCCCCCGTTCCCCTACAAGGGTGTCGTAATGGTGGGGAAAGTTCTGTATCTCCTGATCAATCTGAGCTTGCTTGGCAGCGAACTGGACCTCGGGTAACTCCATTAAAGGAGACCCGTAGCGAATATTATTCTTGATGGACGTGCTGAACAAAAAGCTTTCCTGGGGCACATAGGCAATGGCCCGGCGCAGGTCATGCAGGGGGAGTTCCGTAATATCCTGATCATCCAGGAGCAGTTGGCCGGCTTCCACATTCAGCAGGCGGGGCAGGGCATTCGCGAGGGTGGATTTACCAGAGCCAATGGGGCCAACAATCGCAATGGTTTCCCCCGGCTGAATGGTAAAGGAAACGTCATTCAAGGCCAGGATGTCACTGCCAGGATAGCGGAAGCTCAGTCCCCGGGCTTCTAGCTTGCCCCGTACCTGCTCCACCGGCAAAGCCGTGGCGATGGGGCTATCCTGAATTTGAGGCTCGGCATCAAGGATAGCTTCCACCCGGTCGATACTGACTTCTCCCCGTTGGTAGGCCGTGATGGTGAAACCCAGCAAAGCCGTTGGGAAGACCAGCCTTTCCACGTAAAGTATCAGGGCGACAAAGTCCCCGACGGACAGGTAGCCTTCAGCGATCGCACCGGCACCCACCGCCAGAATGATCAGTAGGCTGACGCTGGCTAACCCTCCCAACAGGGGGAAGAGGGTATTTCGGGTCTTAGCCAGGTCAAGGTTGGCCCTCAATAGATTCTGGTTGAGGCGCTGAAAGGCGCTTCGCTCGTTGTCCTCCTGGGCATAAATTTTAATCAGAGACATGCCGCTCATGTCTTCCTGAATCAGGTCACTGAGGCGGGCAATTCGCTGCTGCACATTGAGCTGCTGGGACCGCAGCCGGTGGCTGAACATCTGCACCAGCACCAGCATGAGGGGGTAAACCACCAGGGAGACAATAGTTAGGCGCACGTTGATGGATAGCATCACCGGCACCGTCAGGGCGTAGGCAAAGATTGTATTGGCCAGGCTGAGGATGGCAAACCCCAGCAGTCGGCGGATGTTATCTACATCGCTGGTGGCGCGGCTGATCAATTCCCCGGCGGTGTTGCGGCTGAAGTAGGCTGGCTCCATCTGGAGCAAATGTTCAAAGATGCGCTGCTTCAGGTCAAACTCCACCTGACGGCCCACGCCAAACAGCAAGATCCTCGACACCATGCGGATAACCCACATCACAGAAGCCAGCACCAGCACCATTAAGACGTAGTACAGGATGCGATTAAAGCTGAAGGTGACCTGTAGCTCGTCAATGCCGCCCCGAATTAAAAGCGGAATCCAGACTCCCACGATGTTAACAATGAATAGGGAGCTGACTCCGATTAAAGCTTTGGACCCATGGGGCTTGAGGTAGGTGCCGAGTTTTTCCAGCTGGGATCGCGCCATAGCTTCTGCGTTGACTGCTTTCTCATCCTAGACGAATTTCAGGGGACCCGCCGTTGAGTTCTGCCCTGGGGATCAGTCCAGGGTTTCCACCACTTCATCCCAGCGCACCTTAAAGGATGGCAACCATCCCCGCATGAAGTAGTACATGGACGACAGCAGCTCTTCCCAGTACCGAGTCGTCACCTGTAGGGCCGCTACATTAGGGACCAGATCCGTCAGTCGCGCCAGGTTCCCTTCTTGGGACAGGGGCCGAGTACCATAAAGATCCGTCGGCCAGGCGACCACCTGCAACCCTTCGTTTTCAAATGCCAGGGCGGCCCGCCGCATGGTCAGGGCGGGTGCCACCAGAACAATGCGATTGGAGCCTCGGTTATTGTCGGGTTGGGCATCGGGCAGCAGATTTTGGTCCCTAAAAAAGTCCTGCTGCTGCTCCACTGCTCGCCTCACATTCAGCCCCGTCTCCGTAATGCGAATCCGATCCAGCGGTATGCCCTGGTTCGTCAACCGCTGCAGAATAGTCTGCTGGAGGTTTTCGGCCTCCTCCCCCGGCCCTAGAGGCCCGGCGGTTACCGTGACAAAAGGGGCGACCGCAGCACCCAGGCGACTGTAGACGTCCGCCGCACTGTTGAGTCGGGCCACCAGGGCAGGAGACAGGTTATTGCCAGCGTCGATGCGACTGGGAAGACTGTTGCTGTCTTGATAAGCGTCGGCATTGTCTCCCAGAACCACGATCGACCGCACCAGACTCACCGGAATATCCTCAGGAACAACACAAATATCAGCGCAGAGCTGTCGCTGGTTTTGATAGGCTCGTTCCACAGCGGCTTCCGAATAGTTGGCCAGGGACCGGGCAATCAACGGAATACTGCTCAGCATTAAAATCACCAGGGCCACCCATACCAGGCGAATATCCACCTTTTTGGGATCTTTACCGACCGCCACTGCCAACAATAACAGGGTTGCCCCCAGAGGTTTCAGGGGAAACGAAACCACCTGCCAGAGGGTATTTGCCGTGGAAGAATTGGGGGCCAGAAATACCACCGCCACCATCAGCAGCAGAATGGCTCCCCCAAACCAGGTTAAAAAATTTTCTGGAATGAATCTTTTCAGCAGCCACCAAATCAGGGACCCAATGGCTATCCAGAGGATGAGTCGGGTAAGCAAATTGAGTATGTCCATGATGACCTCTCAAATCCCGGCCTGGACCCAGCCCTTACCTGCCACGCCAGGGCAATTCCTCTTGATGATACAGATGATCCGTAGTCCTGTAGCACTCTTGAACTCGATTCCATCGGGTATTGAGCAGCCAGCGGCAGGACGCAGGGCAGTTCCCGAGCAAACCAGACAGCAGATCAGGTGCTGCTCCCCAGGAGAACAAAAAAACGCCCCCCGAGGGAGGCGTTCAGCATTTTGATCGGTGTTGACCGTGGCTCCCGGCTAAACCACTTTAAGTTCGGGATATTCGGCAATCATTTCATCGGCCGTCAGGGTTTCTCCAGACTGCTGGGGCGTCCAGAGTACTTCTACTGCCAGTAGATCATCCCCCGACACCGAGCCCACCTGGCTGAGGGCGCGACGTAAGTCCTCTGAAGAATTAATCACGGGCAGATCCAGTTTGCCCTGGGTGGCGATGACCAGGGTAGCCAGGATATATTCTCCCGGATCTGCCAGGTCAGCCTCTCCGGTGAGAGCCGCCTTCGGCTGAGCCTGGGTGAGCTGACTGTTGACGTTGGTCAGGGTTTCTTCGGTGAACTTGCTGCGAGCCGCCAGGGTATACCGGTTAAACTCGGCCTCAGCACTGGCTAAACGGGTTTGCTTGTCTTCACTGGCGGCATAGGCCCAGTAGTCGGGGTGGCGCAGCAGAGACAGGGTCGTTTCCTGCAGCAACTGGGCTAGCCCCTGGGAACTGCCGGTATCGGCAGTGTTAGCGATGCGGTTCAGGTCATCCTGAAGGGAACGGGCATCCGCCAATAACCCCACCTGCAGCTTCGCAACGGATACGGAAGGGTTGGTGGAACCAGCATAGGGCGCACCATAGTCGTTCCCTTCCCCGACGCCGCGAAAGCTACGCACCAGGAAGTTGGCAATGGCAATGAAAATCAGCAGAGTGAATAACCCTCCGAAGCCCCCGCCGATGCCAAAGAAGGGAAACAGGAAGGGGAAGCCAAATCCGCCGCCGGGATAATAGCCCCGGCCGGGGTTGGTATAGGTGCGCGGACCCACCGGAGCCGTGGGTCGGGGAGCGCGAAAACTGCCGCCGCCGATGCGCCCGCCCGCCCGGGCCGCCCAGGCTCCATCAGCGTGGCCCAGCACCAGAGTCAGCACCAGGGCGATGGCGAGGAAGGGTTTAACGAGGGGTTTAAGCCGTCGAAGAAGTGAATGAACCATTGATAAAAGGGATTGTTAAGGGAAGAGCAACCCATCCCGGTTTGGACCCATGAAGCTTTTCCGAATCAGCTTTTCCGAATCACAGTCTGAGTAAATTCACCGGGATGCAAAGGGATTTACTTTATACTTTAACGTTAAGTTCTGTAGTTCCCGCCAGAAAATTTGCACCTTAATGGGTGGGAAACCCGTACCCGGTAAGCTTCAGCCGCCCCCTACGATGGTCACAATTTCCAGGCGGTCATGGGGTTGCAGTTGGGTCGTTTGCCAATACTGCCGATGCAGGATTTCCCCGTTATATTCCACCGCCACCAGACGGGGGTTTAGCCCCAGGGATTCCAGAAAAGTCGGCAGGTTGGTCTGGGTCGGGCAGGCCTTCGTTTCTCCGTTGACCTGAAGCTGAATGGAGTTGGCAGTTGAATCGGTCATGGCAGTGGCTGGGTTTCAGAGGGAACAGGGTGAAAGGTTTTGTGGTGATTGGTTTGGGCGACAAAATACTGGGCCAGCAGGGTAGGGTTTTCGGCTTCAATGATGGCCCGCACCACCGCCACCCGCTCTGCTCCAGCCTGTAAAACTTCGTCCAGGTTGTCGGTGTTGATGCCACCGATGGCATACCAGGGCACCGGGGCATGTTCCGCCGCGTAGCGGACATAGTCTAAACCTGCCGCCACCTTATCGGGTTTGGTGGGAGTGCTGTAAACAGGCCCCACGCCGATATAGTCAGCCCCTTCAGCAATGGCCCGCTGCATTTCTTCGGGATTAGTGGTGGAACGCCCAATAATGCGATCGCCCCCCAGCAATCGCCGGGTCACCTCAATGGGGAGATCGGTTTGCCCCAGGTGTACCCCATCGGCATCAACCGCCAGGGCTAAATCGACCCGATCATTCACTAAAAAGAGGGCCCCGTATCGGTGGCAAAGATTTTTCAAATCCTGGGCCAACTGGATGCGGATGTGGTCATCGGTGTGTTTATCACGGTATTGCACCAGGGTTATGCCCCCCTGTAAAGCAGCCTCCACCACCGTCAAAAGGTTTTCCCGGGGGGAAGTTACCAGATAGGTGAGGGACCGATTGAGCTGCTGTAGCCGCTGGCGACCTAACAGTTGGCTTTCCAGGGTGTAAATGTCATAGCGCATGGCCTTGCAGGCTGTCGCAAAGTCACTGCGATAAAGTTTGCCGTATTCTTCCAACACCCGCAGGGCCTCTTCAATGCGGCAAAAGTTAGCCTGCAGAACCGCCCTAATGCCGCTGCGCGCTTCCTCCTGGGGATGGGTCAGGGCAGTGCCCGGATCCCCCGGCGTATCCCGGGCCATTCTTAACTCGGGGGTATGCCACTGGGCCAGGGACTGCCGGAAATGCTTCAGCTGCTCCGTCAGGGGCTGATGGTTGAGCCCAAAACGGCACCATTCCTCAATGATGCGGATGCCTTCCCGCGCCCGGTCGAGATTGGCATCTAAAATGCGGTAAACGGCCATTTCTACAGATGGCTGTAAGTTAGGTTGCACGGGCTCTCGGGACACTTCCACCATAAGTACCGCAGGCTTATCTACCAAACCATGACCAATCCTTCACATCCTAACAAGTTAGAGGCACTCCCCATGGCCGTGTTTAAGCCTTGTGGCAGCAGCCACTGCGCTTGAGTTGCTCCAGGAAGGTTACCTTTGGTAAATCTAATGCCACCGAATCCTGTACCTGAGCTATCAGTGTGGCACTTTCGGTTCGCTCCAAACACTCCTCACCTATGCTTTTGCGCCCCTTTCCCCTGATCGCCTTCACCGCCCTCGCCCTGGTTGTCCCACTGCTGTCACCGGCTCTGGGTCAGGATTCTCCCCGCCCGTCTGCCCCGCCTGGGGTGGACCGGGGACCGCAATCCCAGAACTACCGATTGATCCATGTCAATGCTGTCTCCGGCAACGATGGCAGCGGTGATGGTTCCCAGTTCCGTCCTTTACAATCCATTACCCATGCCCTGCAGCAGGCAACGCCCAATTCCATTATTCTGTTGGCCCCCGGGGAATACAGTGCTGAAAACGGGGAAAATTTCCCGATTGTGCTGCGGTCGGCCGTGACCATCCAGGGGGCTGTGGCACCGGGCATGGAGGCCACCATCATTCGCGGTAACGGTACATTTGTGAACGCCAGCGGAACCTACATGCAGGCCACCCTGATTGGGGTGGATGGGGCTGGCCTTGGCCATGTGACCGTCACCAATCCCAGCTCCTCTGGACACGGTCTGGTGGTTGAATCTGGCAGCCCGGTGATTCGAGCCAATCATTTCATCAACAACGGTTACGCTGGGGCCTACGTTGGGGGGACGGCCAGCCCGCTATTCGAGGACAACCTGTTCTCAAACAACGGTTTCGTGGGGTTGGTATTAGCGGGTCAATCCCGAGCGGCGGTGCAGGGCAACATCTTTGAAAATACCGGCACCGGTATTCAAATAGACCCGGGGGCGGAACCGCAGATTTCCAACAATCGCATCATCAGCAATCGGCAGGGCATCGTAGTGGCGGCAGAGGCCCAACCCCAACTGCAAAATAACGAAATTGCCCGTAATCGCCAGAATGGTCTGGTGGAGTTCGCGGCCGCGAATAAAACGGTTAACCCTGCAGCCGCGTCGTCCCCTTTAAACACTCCCCGACCGCTGCTACAAGGTCCACCACCCGTTTTAGAAGCTACCCCCGTCCAGCCTACGGAGGCCCCTCCCGCAGCAAACGGCGGACTATCTCTAGCCCCACCACCACAAAACCCCATGGGATCCCTGGCGGCCCCACCCCAACCTGGGGCAGACCAGCCCTTGGCGGCCCCAACTCCAGGGATCGCAGGGGATATCCCCGACGATAGCGGCGTCACCGCATCCACCGGTACCTCTGCCTCGGAAAATGTCACCGCAGCATCCCGGGTTGAGCCAGCCAATTTCCCCACAGAACT
>CAZPYG010000055.1:17955-32857 GCA_964590465.1 uncultured bacterium
CGGAAAATGTCACCGCAGCATCCCGGGTTGAGCCAGCCAATTTCCCCACAGAACTCCCAGCCGATTTCAATACAGGGAACAATTCCGAAAATCTGCCTCTATCACTTTCCTTAGCTACTGCTTCCTTAGCTACTGCTTTGGCCCTTACAGATCGAGGAACCGTAAGGGTCTCCCAGGCCACCGCCCGAGAGGTAAGTCATGGTGCTACCGCCCTGCTGGAGGAAACCCCTGGGGAAAATAGCCCAGCCCCATGGGCAGAACCCGACATCCAAGACGGAGCTAACTCCTCAGATACCGACGCTGCATCAACGACGGCACCCCCAGCTGCAGCCCTTGCCAGTCCCGCCCCCGATACCGAGTCCTCTGTCTCTGCAACCGCCATGGCGGTCCCGCTTCAGGTGATTCCGCCATCGGTAGAAACCCCCGACGGGGCTGCAGCCATGGCTTCACCGGCAGACAACAGCCCAGCAAGCGAAACGCCCCTCGCCACTGCCAGGGACCAGCCCCAA
Organism: uncultured bacterium; assembly: GCA_964590465.1. Taxonomy (GTDB): domain Bacteria; phylum Cyanobacteriota; class Cyanobacteriia; order Phormidesmidales; family Phormidesmidaceae; genus CAZPYG01. Next base: position 18,465 of record CAZPYG010000055.1, read on the forward strand.
GGGACAAGATTTCCCAGTCCGCCCCAGGTAGATTCCAGCAGCAGTGCCCTTCTACAGGTTCCGGAAGGACAAATTCCCACTGGCACCGGGAGCAGCAGTAACGTCCCGGTATTAGCCACCGGGGCATTCCCCGGTAATCCCGCTGCCGCCGCCCCACCGCCGCCGCCCTCCCGAGCCGCCATGCTGGGGCTGTTATACCGGGTTGTGGTGCCCGCTTCAGGGGAAACTATCCAGCACCAAGTGCGAAGCCTGGTACCTGATGCCTTCCGGGTTGAAGTCAATGATCAGCTGATGATGCAGGCCGGTGCCTATCCCACCCGGGCCGAAGCAGAGGCGATGGTAGCCGAACTGCAAGGGCTAGGGCTGGATGCAGAAGTACTTTATATCCCCTAGCCATGAGGCGCGAATCGTATCCCATATCCAATGCTTGTAGGGCAGGCATCTGGTCGGCCTTGGGACAGCCGAGACGACTATCCCACAATATTAAATTGTCATTCCATAGCCCCTAAAGACGACTGCCACTGAAATAAGCTGAAATTGACTTTCGCCAATCGCCAGAAGCGTTAATCTGCCTTAGGTTGGGCACTGCCCACCAGCCTTAATTCAGTGCCATTCCCCTAAAAACGCCTAAACCCTGATCTTCCCAGTCAGGGCATTAAGCACGAAGAAATCCCCCATTTCCAGGGGTTGCCCCTGGAAATGGGGGGAAGGGTAGCTAGCTCTCCCCTTGTTGATTAATTAATTCTTGAATTTGTTGGAGGGTGGCATCCCCACGCCACAGGTCAAACGCCTTCCAGAGGGCGAACCCGAATAACCCAAACGCTGCCACCAGAGTGATGCTAGACAGAAACTTAGTAACTTCGGGACTGAAATAAATACGCATAAAACACTCCCTTGACCAGAAATTGAACAAAACCAGAAAAGGGTAGATTCACCTGGAATTGAAGGTGCCAATTGCTACTTGGGCTCCATTGTAATATCACTCTCCTTCCGTTGAACATTGAGAGTGAGAAAGATCATCTTTAAGAATTTCTATCAAACCCTTTAAGGCTGCTAATTTTTGCAAAGCATTCGACACAATTAGCAACACTTATTCAATTTTTCTGACTGCCATCAGCCCCAGCTTTTAAGCTGAATAAGCTTTGGCTCTGTAGTTTCAGCCTTGAAAAGGAACCGCCATGGTACACCCCCTGTCTGAGCCCGAATCGGCAGACCCTAACCAACCCCAGGACAGGGGAAGCCCACCGGGGACTATCGACCATGACCGCTCAAAACCAGCGCAGCGCTTCTTGCCAAAGCTGTTGATTCCTGTCGGTATTGGGATGTTAGCCCTGGCCGGCTGGGGGCTGTGGCGGTGGAACCAGTCCCCGGACCCAGGCATGCTGGAACTGAGCGGACGCCTGGAGGGATTTCCCACCACCGTGGATGCCAACGTACCGGGGCGAATTAATACCTTGACCGTGCGAGAAGGAGATTTAGTCGAGGCTGGCGAAACGATTGCTCAACTCGATGCTCAGGAGCTACAGGCCCAGCGCCAGGGGGCCCTGGCTCGCCTCCAGGCGGCCCAGGAGCAGGAGCGCCAGGCGCGATCGCAAATTGACGTCATCCAAAGCCAGATCCGTGAAGCCACCCTGACTCAACAACAGTCCCAGGGGGAAACCACCGGGGGCGTCACCCAGGCCGAAGCCAACCTGGCCACTGCCACCGCCCAGCAGGCCCAGGCCCGAGCCCAACTCCAGGAGGCCCAGGCTCAACTCGCCCTCGCGGCGGCGGATCGGGACCGCTTCGCGGGGCTATTCGAAGCGGGAGCCATTAGCGGTCAGCAGTATGACCAGGTGGTTACCCGGTTTGCATCAGCCCAGGAAACGGTCCGCAGTCGAGAGGCCGCGCTGCGGGCCGCCGAACGCCAGGTCGCCGCAGCCCAGGGGGCCTTAACCCAGGCCGAGAGCCGTACCCTGACGCCGACCATCCGCAGCACCCAGGTGCAGACCCTGCAGCAGCAGTTAAATGTGTCCACCGCCCAACTGGCCCAGGCCCAGGCCGATGTCGCCAATGCCCGGGCAGCGGTGCAGGAAATTGAGGCTCGCCTAAATGACCTGAATATCATCAGCCCCATCGCAGGCATTGTGCAGACCCGCAGCGTCGAACCGGGCACCGTCGTCAGCCCCGGCACAACTCTGGTGACTATCATTGATCCTGATGATGTTTTTATGCGGGGATTTGTCCCCGAGGGACGCATTGGGGAAGTCAGGGTAGGCCAACCGGCGCAGGTTTACCTTGATGCCTTCCCGGATCAACCCCTGGAGGCTCGGGTCCGGGCTATTGACCCCCAGGCCTCTTTCACTCCAGAAAACATTTACTTCAAAGAAGACCGGGTACGCCAGGTATTTGGCGTAGAACTGACGATTGACACGCCGGGTGGGTTCGCCAAGCCGGGAATGCCGGCAGACGGAGTCATTTTAGTGGCGCCCCCTACAGATGATGAGTAGAAGCCCATAGTTTGTGCTCACTGTATCCGGCCAGAATGAAGCTTTAGGAAAACTCTGGGAAAGAAAATACCCCCGAAAGGAAAATACCCCCGAGTAGGGGCGCAGGGCCTTCGCCCTTGGTGAGTGCCTGATAATGTGGGTAATTTTGTTGCAAGAGATCTCCTTAGACCCAGGTTATTCCATCTGATATAAGACAGTTGTTTCCCAAGAGGGACGTAGGTTTCCCAAAATTCTTCTGACCATGTAGCTAGACATTAGCGAAGCTCAGGAGGAAATCTATGAAGATTTACACAATTCGTCCTTTTCTTAAAAATATTCTTGCCGCCCTTGGGGGAGGTGCTTTATTGCTCTTACCCCTCGGTGCCGCTACGGTCAGAGCCGAGCCTCCCCAAACGGCCCAAACGTCCGTGGGCAATAGCTCTGATTCTGAACGTTTGGCCCAACGAGTGATCCCACCCTTAAGGACTCGTCAACCCGTCCGGGCGTCCTTAGGTCAAGTTGAACCCGACAGCGTTTCGGTGACCCTAACCAACAACAGCCCTGGCATAGTTACCTACCAATCCACCACGATTCCCACCGACACCCTGGAGTTGATGCCCGGGGAGCAACAAACCTTTGACGACATCAATGCTCCGTTTACCCTGGTGTTCTATCAGAAGGATGGCGACCTGATCAGCGCCGAAGTTACCGATGTAAACCGGCAGGAAGACAGCTTTGAAGTTGAGTTCAACTCTGCTCCTACCCTCGGCGAGGACGAGCGCTCCGTTGTCCTGCTAGAGTCCGGCAACATCTACCTGTACTAAATCCTGTTCCTTCCGTCCTAACCTGGCCGACCCAGTTAGGGCGGAAGTTTTAGCAGAAACTGGCAAGAGGGCGACAGGCATCCTTAAGTCGCTCGCCCTGGTTGTTGCCGGGGAAGTCTTATGGGGTGAAATATTTTACTACCGGCACTATGGGTAAGCAATGCCTACCCCCAGGATGGTTCTCAACCGGGGACTAAGTTAATATAACCAGGCAGCAATAGTCATTTTTCGTCGCTGCGAGTTTATTCCCGTTGAAGAAACCAAACATTCCAGCGAAACAGCATCTATGGTATCTGCACCCATTATTACCGCTCTCGATGACTTCACTCCTGCCCCCACTAATGCCTGGTCCAACCTGCCAAAACAGCGCCCGCTGCTGCTAATTGGCCATGGCAGTCGCGATAGCGAGGGGCGCGATCGCCTGCTGGAATTTGCTGCTGCCTACCAGGCACTCGACCCCTCCAGACCTGTCATCCCCTGCTTTCTGGAACTCACAACGCCCACCATTGAGGATGGGGTGAAGGAATGTGTAGCTCAGGGATACTCTGATATCTCAGTGCTGCCGATTTTGCTGTTTGCCGCCCGCCACAACAAATTTGACGTTACCAACGAGCTTGACCGAGCCCGCCAACGCTACCCTCAGGTCACCTTCCATTACGGTCGCCACTTTGGCATTGCCCCCGAAATCATTAACCTGTGGCAAGAGCGTCTGGCCGTATTAGACACCCCCCGCTTTAACCCCGACAACATTCCCCGGCAAGATACGGTGCTGCTGTTCGTAGGCCGGGGAGCCAGTGACCCCGATGCCAATGGCGATGTCTACAAACTCGCCCGCATTCTTTGGGAGGGCAGCGGCTATAAGACCGTAGAAATTTGCTTCATTGGCATCACCCACCCTCGCCTGGAAGAAGGCTTCCACCGCGCCCGTCTGTACGCTCCCAAGCGCATCATCGTGTTGCCATATTTCCTGTTTACCGGGGTGTTGATTAAGAAGATTTTATCGATCACAGAACAGCAACAGGCCGCCTATCCCGATCAACGGGTAACCTACCTGCCAGAAATGGGAAGCCACCCCCAGCTGATGCAGATTTTACGCAATCGCGAAATTGAAACTCAGCTCGGGCAGGTACAGATGAACTGCGAAATGTGTAAGTTTCGCCTGGCAGCAATGGCTGGCGACGGTCATCAGCACCATGGTCACGGCCATGGCCACGGTCAGGAACACAGCCACGGCCACCATCACCATGGGGAGCCGGTAGACCTGTTCCCCGAGCCAGCCGATTACCACCAGCGGGCGTGGCAAGTTCCCTAACCCGCAGTTTCTGACTGTACAGAATCACATTGGCTCCAGGGCACAGCTTTCACGGCCACTCCCTATCAAAAAGGAGCAAAAAAGCCTCCCTGGAATTGGGAGGCTTTTTTATTTCAAACTAATCTTTTTTGAAACCTACTTTATTTCCAAACAATTATCCGTAGGAAATAAATTAATTCTTATGAACCTAGTCTTATCAACGGGCCTGACGGGATTCGAACCCGCAACTTCCGCCGTGACAGGGCGGTGCTCTAACCAATTGAACTACAGGCCCCCATTCGTGGGGTTCGCTTTGTTTTTCAAGCGATCTTCATTTTGTATCCTGGAGACATTTTTGTCAAACTTTTTGGGGAAGTTTTTGGGACGAGTTTGGCCTTTGACAAAAAACCGTAGCGGCCCGAACTTTTTCGTTACGGATTCAGTCATCAGTGGTAACGTAAGAGGCGGCATTGCCCAATTGCCTGGGCCTGTTCTGCCTTTGTCCAGATCCAGCAAAGACTGATGATTCAAGCATTTCGGCCTGCTCTTCCGGAACTGACGTCGGCCCAATTCGTAGCCTTCTTCCAGCGTGCCCTCAGCTTATCCCTGCTGTGGTGGGGCTTCTCCCCAGCGGCGGTACAGGCTGCCGTTGAGCTGCGGGTGGCGGTGGAGCAACAGGCCGACCGGGTGGTGGTGGGGAGTTCAACCCCGGCCACCGTGAGCGACGCCAGCGGCAACGGGATTGGCCAAATTCCCGATGGCCGGGCCGTAACCGTCCAAACCCGGGGGGGAAACCTGGGTTTGGACAACTGGCAGGGTCAGGCGTTTTGGGTAGAACCTCAGAACGATGGCTTCATTTTTATCGACGATGGCTGGTACAGAGGGCGCGTCCTACTGGTGCTGGTTGACGGCAAAGTCACCGCCATCAACTGGGTAGACATGGAAGCCTACCTCTACAGCGTGCTGGGCAGCGAAATGTATGCCACCTGGCCCCAGGAAGCCCTCAAGGCCCAGGCTGTAGCGGCTCGTTCGTTTGTCCTTTACCGGCGAGAACAGGCCAGCAGCAAGGTCTACGATGTAGGGGCAGATACCGGTTATCAGGTTTACAAAGGGCTGATCTCTGAAAGCCCTGCCACTCAGGCCGCAGTACAGGCTACGAAAGGGCAAGTTTTGACCCACAGCAATCGCGTCATCGAAGCGGTTTTCCACGCCTCTTCGGGAGGCTACACGGAAAATGTCGAGGATGTGTGGCAGCGCCCGGTGCCTTACCTGCGCAGTGTGCCTGACTTCGACCAGGAGGCACCGGTTTATCGCTGGTCGGAAACGTTCAGCGCCGACCAGTTCCAGAAACGGGTAGTGGGCATTGGTCGGTTGCGCCAGGCCATCCCCGAACGCACTACTCCCAGGGGGCGGGTCGTTTCTATGCGCCTGGAGGGCACGGAAGGGAGCCGCGTCATTACCGGTCTAGAATTACGCCGCGCCCTTAATTTAAGGAGCACTCTTTTTAGCATCTCCGTGGCCGGAGACGCAATCCGGATAGACGGTCGGGGCTTTGGCCACGGGATCGGGATGAGCCAGTGGGGAGCCTACGGTATGGCCCGGCAGGGGTATTCTTACCAGCAAATCCTGTCTCACTATTATCAGGGCACAGCCCTATCGCAAATTCAAATCGCGAACCTGCCCTAGACGCGGATACAACTGCCAGGGTTCTTGGCCCAATTACAACGCCTTAGGAGCATTTGGGGGAAGTAGTTAGTTGCCCAGGGCAATGGCTGGGGTCAGCATCACAACCTCACGGCTGTCGACAATAAAGCCTGAGATACCGTAGCCGGTTAAAACATTAATGGTAGAAGCAGCCCCTTCAATACCGGGACTGTAGGCAATCAGCAGATAAGACCGCTGATTGTGAACCGCAAGCCCTACCGCCTGGCCTATCTGCTCTTGAATCGCCAGGGCAGTTTCAGGGTCATACTGGTAGTCTACCAGCACGGCAAAGCCGTCCCCCAGGGGTTGGGGCGCAAACGATGACGCATCTGGGGTTGTTTCCTGGGGTGATTGTGGGTTAGCTGCCGTAGTAGAGTCGGGCGCAGTCGTTGGGGTAGTAACCCCAGGGTCAGGGCCGGGGGAAGGGTTAGGCTGGGGGTTGGCTGCCGGACGAGCCACAAACGCCTGAAACCCCTCTACCTCGGTCATGTACTGGGCCCAGGCGTTAGCATTTTCCAGGTTGGTAAACCCCCCTGCCCGGACTACGGTGTCTTCCAGGTAATTGCAGACCATCACGGTGCTGTTGGAAGGCAACAGGTCCTGGACGCGATTGCGTTCGGCTTCCGTGTCGCTGCGTACCAGCAGCAGGTATTCATTAGCCGCTGGGGGAGGACAGGGGGGAAACTGAGCGGAGCCAGGGGCAAGCAGGCTCCCCAGAATGACGGTCATAAATCCCAGAGCAAAGCATTGCCCCTTCCGCATCCAGGAAAAAGTGGCGGTCTGATTCATGACTACCGAATTGTTGAGCTGCTGATAGGTCCGCATCATAATGTTCTCTATGGCCATAACCTGCCAGCGATTTTAGCCCAATCCAGCGCAATCGGTCAGGAAGATACCGCATCCAGAGATGCTAGAGGATCGGGAATGGTCTCGGAAGGGGCTTGAAAGTCCCCGGTGGCGACATACTCTAGTCGAAGTTTGAGCCAGGTAATGAAAGATTTGTTAGTAGACACGAGGGCAACCACTGACGGAGGACACTGTTCTTTTACTGAGACCAGCTCTGGCGCTTCTAGAAAAGCCGGATTTTTGACCAGCCAAAAATCCAGGTCCTGTTCCTGTTCCTGGTAGTAGCGACGACGCTCCTTCAGGACTTCCTCGATGGGTTCTTCTTCGAGCAGAAATTTTTCGCTACCGACAGCATAGTAATAGGTTTGCACGGTTATCTCCTTAATTTAGTCAGCGGGTTTTTCAAAGCAGCAACAAAGCAGATGGGGGGAATCAGTGACATTTTCAGGCCTTGCCAACCGATGGGTAACGATGCCCTGGAAAGGGCCACTACAATCGGCCCTGGATGGTATCTTTCATTTCACGTACAGCTCGCTCCAGGCCCACTAAAGCCGCCCGGCTGATAATGCTGTGGCCAATATTGAGTTCTTCCATACCCGGAATACAGGCCACTGGATAGGTGTTCCAGTAGGTGAGGCCGTGGCCAGCATTAACCCGCAGCCCTGCAGCCAAAGCCTGTTGAGTACCCTGAGCCAGCACTTCGAGCTGTTGACGAACCTCGGCTTCCGCCTTAGCCTCAGCGTAGGGGCCGGTATGCAGCTCCACAAATTTTGACCCTGTTTTGGCAGCAGCCTCAATTTGGGTCCCATCGGCATCAATAAACAGACTCACCGGCATCCCCTTGCCCTGGAGGGTGGTCACCACCTGGGTCATGCGGTCTACTTGCCCGGCAACATCCAGCCCGCCCTCCGTGGTAACCTCTTGTCGTCGCTCAGGCACGAGGGTTACGTAGTCCGGCTTCAGGTTGAGCGCAAGGGTGACCATTTCATCTGTCGCAGCCATTTCCAAATTGAGATGGGTGCGCACGGTCTGTCGCAGTAGTTGTACATCCCGGTCTTGAATATGGCGACGGTCTTCCCGCAGATGCACGGTGATGCCATCGGCACCAGCCAGCTCTGCCAGAACAGCAGCGGCCACTGGATCAGGCTCTACGGTACGGCGAGCCTGACGGATGGTGGCAATGTGGTCGATGTTAACTCCCAGGGTAGGCAATCTGGTCACTCCTGATTGATGATGCCTTGGCCATTCCGGCTAGAGCTTGCTGGGTTAGCCAGGGGCGTAGGGGCCATTAATTGATATTTTGGCCATTCATGATCCTACCTTATGGGCTTCCACACCTGGGGTTGGAATTCGCCAAATTCGAGGTTTATCTCCCGGGCTAGTACAAAGCATTGTTAATTCTGCAACATCCTGATGCTAAGGGGGCAGGGGAGCAAGGGGGCAACCTGGGGAATCGAGGTTCAGATTCCTGACCTACCCCGGAACCCCGGTGCCATCCTTATTGTTTCTGCAGGAAAATCGTTCTTCTGATCTCGTGCGTTGGGGGGAAAGCTAAACGCCTACCGACGACATAAGGTAAGGTCAACTGCAGGATGGGCCGCCATGGTGCATCCTGACGCGAGCACACCGGGGCACTAAATCTTACGTCGTTTTTTCCTGCGTTCTATTTGTGGTGAAATGCTATGGACTTTGAGACCGCCCGCCAATTTGTTTTGAAACAAACCCTCACTACCGGGGACGATGTGCCGGATCGCTTTATATTGCGATTACGCCAGGGAAACCCTCCGGTGCCGGGGCAGGTGACGTCCCTTCTGCTGGCCCTGAAGGTTTTGTTTGAAGGCTTGAAGAACGAACCGAGTCTGGATCGTTCCCTGGTGCAATCCCTGTTCGCGCTGTCCTACGAAAGTCGTCAACTCTATGACGCGGGAGAGCGGGCTGGCGTCAACTGGCCGCCCATGCTGGACGATGACCTCGGGCGTATTGCCCAAGCGGTTCAATCGATCATTTTGGGGACCTGGCAATCTTAATGTTCGGCAAACCACACCTCACAAATGATTGCCGTCAGGGACTTTGTGGGGATAAATTAGCACTCAGGAAGCGAGAGTGCTAACCCGCATCCATCGGAGGTCGGAGATTTTCCCTTCGAAAAGCTCATCTCCGCTGGAGAGGGTTGACTCGCTGCCCTCAAGTCTTAAACCCTAATTGATTGAAACCTTTGGAGGATAGTCATGGCAGCTGTCACGCTGAGTGTGTCAACTGTTAAACCCTTAGGCGATCGCATTCTGGTGAAAGTCAGCGAAGCCGAAGAAAAAACCGCCGGGGGCATCCTGCTTCCCGACACCGCTAAGGAAAAACCCCAGGTGGGTGAAGTGGTGCAGGTGGGTTCCGGCCAGCGCAACGACGACGGTTCCATCCAGCCCATGGAAGTGAACGTGGGCGACAAGGTGCTCTACTCCAAGTATGCTGGCACCGACATCAAGCTGGGGTCCGATGACTATGTGCTGCTGCGCGAGTCCGACATTCTGGCTACCCTGGCGTAGGAATGAAATAGTTTTAAGTTCTCAGTTTTGAGTTTTGAGTTGAGGAGCTAATTCAAAACTCAAAACTCAAATTCCGCAGTTAACCCCTTTAATCCTGTTAGGAGGATAGGATTCCCCATGGCTAAGTCTATTACCTACAACGAAGATGCCCGTCGCGCCCTGGAGCGTGGTTTCGACATGCTGGCCGAGGCCGTTGCCGTTACCCTCGGTCCCAAGGGCCGCAACGTGGTGCTTGAGAAGAAGTTCGGTGCGCCCCAGATCGTCAACGACGGGATCACCATCGCTAAAGAAATTGAACTGGACGATCATATTGAAAATACCGCCGTTTCCCTGCTGCGCCAGGCGGCTTCTAAGACCAACGATGCCGCTGGGGACGGGACTACTACCGCCACTGTGCTGGGCCATGCCATTGTCAGAGAAGGGCTGCGCAACGTTGCTGCCGGGGCCAACGCCATCTCTCTAAAGCGCGGCATCGACAAGGCCACCGCCTTCCTGGTGGACAAAATCGCCGAGCAGGCTCGCCCCGTGGAAGACTCCAAGTCCATCGCCCAGGTGGGGGCCATCTCCGCCGGGAACGACGACGAAGTGGGCCAGATGATCGCCAGCGCCATGGACAAAGTGGGCCGCGAGGGCGTCATTTCCCTGGAAGAAGGCAAGTCCATGACCACCGAACTGGAGGTCACCGAAGGGATGCGCTTCGACAAGGGCTACCTCTCCCCCTACTTTGTGACCGACACCGAGCGCATGGAAGCGGTGCTGGATGAGCCCTACATTCTGCTCACCGACAAGAAAATCACCCTGGTACAGGACCTGGTGCCTGTGCTGGAGCAGGTAGCCCGGTCCGGCAAGCCCCTGATGATTATCGCCGAAGATATCGAGAAGGAAGCCCTGGCTACCCTGGTGGTGAACCGCATGCGTGGGGTGCTGAACGTGGCCGCCGTGAAGGCTCCCGGCTTTGGCGATCGCCGTAAGGCCATGCTGGAAGACATCGCGGTGCTGACCGACGGTCAGGTGATCAGCGAAGACACCGGCCTCAAGATCGAAAACGCCAAGCTGGAAATGCTGGGTCAGGCTCGCCGCATCACCATCACCAAAGACAACACCACCATCGTCGCTGACGGCCAGGAGCAGCAGGTGAAGGCCCGTTGCGAGCAAATCCGTCGCCAAATTGACGAAACCGACTCCAGCTACGACAAAGAGAAGCTGCAGGAGCGGCTGGCCAAGCTTTCCGGGGGGGTAGCGGTGATTAAAGTCGGTGCCGCCACCGAAACCGAAATGAAAGACCGCAAGCTGCGCCTGGAAGACGCCATCAACGCTACCAAGGCGGCGGTGGAAGAGGGCATCGTCCCCGGCGGCGGCACCACCCTGGCCCACCTGGCTCCTCAACTGGAAGCGTGGGCTAACGCCAACCTCTCCGGCGAAGAGCTGCTGGGGGCCAACATCGTTACCCGCGCCCTCACCGCACCCCTCAGCCGCATTGCTGAGAACGCTGGCTTCAACGGTGCTGTCATCGTTGAGCAGGTGAAGGCGAAGGACTTCAACGTGGGCTATGACGCCGCCAACAACCAGTTCGTCGACATGTTCGACGCTGGTATTGTGGACCCGGCTAAGGTGACCCGTTCTGGTCTGCAGAATGCCGCTTCCATCGCCTCCATGGTGCTCACCACCGAGTGCATTGTGGTGGATAAGCCCGAGCCTAAGGCTCCTGCCGCTGGCGCTGGTGCTGGCATGGGCGGCGACTTCGACTACTAAATAAATAGATCACTGGGGATGCAGCTTCGCATTCCCGGTGCCAAGTTCTGGTTGACCAACAGCAAAAAGCGTCTGCGTCAATGACGCAGACGCTTTTTGCACTTATGGGAAAGCAAACAATACGAGATACAGCTCAATTTATACAAATGAGCTTAAGGTTGAGGAACGAAATACAGCTTCCCTTCCTTTTGCTCTGACTCATAGGATAGGACTAGGTCACCAGACGGCTCTAAGCCTATCTTTGAAACAGATTGCAACGCCTCGAAGAACCTGGTTTCTTGAGACATGGCAGCGGGATCCAAACAGGCCCGCCGAGTCGCTCGAAACGGACCCAATGAAAGCCGTTCGCCATCTATCTCAAAAGAGCCACCGAAAGAGTTACATCCACCGAACCCGTTGATTTGGTTCCCAGAGAAGGTGATTCTTATCTCCGTTTGGGGAACCAGATTAACCGGGGCCGATTCAACTTCCCAGCGATCCAGCCTCCAGGCCGAATCCTCTACCACCGTCGCGAGTTCTGAACTTTGTTCGGGTGCCATGGTCATATTGGTTGTACTTTCAGGCTGAGTACAAGAAACGGCCAAAAGTAGGAGGCTGCAACAACCTCCAGTAATAAGGCTGACAGAACTACAACGTAGCAGGTATTTCAGTGACATAGACTCTTTACCGCTGGGATTTAGCGACAGCGTCCTTTGCTCTGCAACTGCCAGTTTGATAAGGCAGGGTTGTCGCAAGCATCATAAACTAATTTGCCTATGTTGCCAGCCCCGCGAGTACCGTAGGCGCTATTTGGAAACTCCACATTTTGCCCGAACGATGAAGCTCCCTGCAGCTTAATTGAGGAATCTGTGTAACCCCAACTGGTCGTGCCAACCACAATATTACGATTTCTGTTGCTACCATAGTCAGCGCCAGGTGCGTCGACCCCCAGATTAACGACCCAGGGACCTCCACTAGACCCACCCGTCATGGCAGAGCCTAACCAGGTGTTTTCAACCCCTGATTTGTTCAGGCCACCAGAGGCGTTATTTACCTGTAGCTTCTGACCATTGTCGTGGGAGCCAGGATACCCTAGCTGGGTGATAGCTGCGAAAGGCTTGTTCCCCATAACCCCAGAAAACGAAGAAGAGGGAGTAACAAAACTGTAGTCATTCCAGCCGTAGCCAAAATACCCGATCAGATCGCCAGCTTGTTGTCCGCGGCTATTATTTGGGAGAGCAACTACCGCAATGTCGTTGTTACAGACAATACCGGTAGTCGTGCAGGTATCAGTCCCATTGAAATAAGAGGTCGGAATTAAAATTTGTGTACTTTCGAAGGAGCCAAAGGGCTCTAAAGCACCGTACTTTGCCGGGACAAACTTCACTTTATTGGCCCAACCGTTGGCACCTTGTCCATAGTCATGAACACAGTGGGCTGCGGTTAACAAAAGGCTTTTGCCAATCATTGAAGCAGAACATACAGTGTTGTAAGCTGTTCCCCCAAAGGCCATATAGAGCTTACCGCTTCTAATGACTGGGTTATCTCTAGCTTCAACGATAAATTGAGACCCGGTAAAGGGCACACCAGCAGTGCCATTGGCAGCGGGAGCAACCGCTGAATCCTGGGAAGACGGTGCAACACCTGGAACCCCTTCAACAGCCACAGAGGCGCTGCGAGTGAGGCCGCTTATGCTCGAAACACGCCGCATCCGAGGCCGGATTTGATCTTCGGGCAGGGTAGTAAATCGTTGGCTTGCATACTTCTGGTTGGCATCAGTTGATGACACTGTTCCTACCGACTCACCGGCACCTGAACCTGCGGTGGTGCCTGACGATGAACCACTCCCCGATGGGCTAGAACCAGATGATCTGGGCACACTAATTTGGTCTAAACACTGTTCGGTACCCGTCTGTGGATCGATCCAGAAATTAGAGCAGTCTTGCGCGATACTCCTAGGGCTTGCCAGCAACACGACCAGAGTACTGATCAGGGTTGCTACCGAAAGGAAGCCCAAAATTGTTTTAGCCTGTTTCATATTAGGTTAGAAAAGTGAACAGATACACTTGAAAAAAATTGAGGATTTTTCGAAGGCTCAATCTGCAGACCTTGGGGCCGCTCAGCAGAGCCTATGGAATCGACCCTGAGGCATTTCTAGAACAATAAGAAAAACCAGCTTGTTGATCACCAACCTCGAGAGTTCGCTTTAAAACCCTTGATAGCCTTTTCAGCAAAGCCTTGATTTGCCTATTTCTCGTAGAAACCTAGTGCCCGGCAAACTAGCCCTCAATCAAACTTCACCACACCTGCTTTGGCATGATTACTGATCATGAATACCAAAATTAGCGACGAAGATCTCCAGATGTCCATCATCTTAATAAAAAACTCATTTTCATAGGGAGTATTTAAGTAATACCACGGAGTTTGCATGGTTAGATATGAGGGGGTCTATTCGTTAAAAAATATTCGGCTTGGTGAATTTAATTTTGGCTGGAAGTCACAGATCAGCAGGTGCATCACTGTACATTTCCGGTCCGAGAGTTAACTTATAGAGTTTAGGTTTCACCATATCCAAGCCTAGAAGTGGACTTTTTTTATGGAAAAGCCAAGGTTTGCGAGCTGGATTTGGTGTATGCCATTATCACCGGGTCTAACAATATGGAAACAGTTCTAATCTAGAGCTGAATACGCAACGATCAATAAGAATTCTTTACGTGGTTGAGATAGATTTCAGGGCCTCAATCAACAAAGGGCAATTGAAATAAAGAATTAAGACAATTGGCGATTTGATATTTTGTTTTGGCATGTCTTATGCTCTGGTTGCTGATGGGAACTGACTGGGGTGCATCCCGACTTGTCATCCCCTCACCCTAAATCCCTCTCCCAGAGGGCGAGGGACTTTGAAAGGGCTCCCCTTTTCCTGTTCTGGGAAAAGGGGATGTAGCTTGCTTCCCGAAGGGTGGGTGAAACTTACAAAAGTGGGATGCAC
>CAZPYG010000056.1:0-32736 GCA_964590465.1 uncultured bacterium
ACCTGGGCCTGGCTGCGTAGGGTGTAGCGCTTTGGCAGGATTTGGGTGAGGACGCGATCGCGCTCTTTCTGGAGCTGGTCTAACAGGTCTTGATAGTGCTTGCGGCGGCGATTCAGCTCGTCATCCAGGTTGCGCAGTTGCTCTTCCTGGGCGCGGCGGTTCTCCTGCAGAAGGGAGAGCTGCTGCATGTCTTCCAGCAGGCGGTCTCGCTCTTTTTCCAGCTTTTGCAGCGAGTTTTCCTGCATTGCCTTTTTCACCTCGGCAATGCGGTGCTTGAAGCGGTCTTGCTCTTCCTTCAGGGCTTCTTTCTGCCGGGTAGACAGCTGGTCGTTAAGCTGCCGGGTCAGGTCCTCCACCAGCTGGGCCAGAATGTCGCGCACATCGGAGCTGACCTCATCCCAGAGATCGCTGGCCTGCTCGATGGCTGTGGGATCCAGGTCTTGGGGTGCGATCGCATCGTCCCCTGCCGGGAGATGGGGCAGGGCTTCTCCCAGGGCTCCGTTAATGATGGGGTAACGCAGGGTCCGCACCCAGTGGTGGAACGGCTCCCGCAGCTCATTCACCGCCAGTTCTTCCACCGTCAGCAGCAGCAGGGCATCGGCTAATGACGACCCGCTTGCCTGAAAGGACCTCATAGCGGAATCATCGCCGATTTTGCAACCATCTGATTCTTCCTACACAAAGTTTGACACCAGGGCTATGAACCAGCCTTCCTCAGCCTGACCAGAGCAATCGTTCTCTAGAGACGGCGTGATCAATTCCTACAGACATTAAGCGAAACATGCTGGATCTCAAGCCTTAATGGGGTTTCCAGCTCTTCACTTTCCCTCTATGCCGAGAAATACTCTCCTGTGGGTTACGGCCAGTGCCCCATGGACTGGCTACAGCATGCTTTGGTTAAGGCCTAACCCACGCTACAGTTCCTCATATTATCTTGTACCCATCCCCCCACTTCACCCACCTCACCCCCCTGACCCACCTCTCTTCTTAATCACTTCTTACTGACCACCTTCACAGTCATCCCAGATTATTGAATGATGTAGTAGATGGATAATGATATCCGCAACGGTGCGGTGGGCCTGCTTCCGATGAGAAATTAGCCTACGCCACGTTTTGTCATCAACCTATAGGACAAAAACACTATGACAAGCTTCCCCATTGACTTGGGCGCGTATAAGAGAATTTCTCTAGATGCGTCGAACCCTAAACTAACCGACGAGCAGCGTGATGCCCTGAAGGCAAACATCGAACTTTGTCGCGATGCCATTGTGTTTTTTACCGCTACGGGAGCCGCCAGGGGCGTCGGTGGCCATACCGGTGGCCCCTACGACACCGTACCCGAGGTGATGATTCTCGATGCCCTGTTCCGGGGCAGCGGCGAAAAGTACGTGCCCATCTTTTTTGATGAGGCCGGTCACCGCGTCGCCACCCAGTACCTGATGGCGACCCTGAACGGTGACCTACCCGCCGATCAGCTGATGCGCTATCGCGCCGCCAACGACAAGCTGCCCGGTCACCCCGAGCTGGGGCTGACCCCCGGCGTTAAGTTCAGCTCCGGTCGTTTGGGGCACATGTGGCCCTATGTCAATGGCGTGGCCCTGGCCAATCCTGGCAAAACCGTTTTCTGTTTGGGGTCTGACGGTGCCCAGCAGGAAGGGGACGATGCCGAGGCGGCCCGGCTGGCGGTGGCCAACCACATCAACGTTAAGTTGCTGATTGATGACAACGATGTCACCATTGCCGGCCATCCATCCCAATACCTGGGGGGTTTCAGCGTTAAGAAAACCCTGGAAGGTCATGGGCTGACCGTGTTGGAAGGGGATGGGGAAGACCTGGATGGGCTGTATGCCAACATCTGTAAGGCTATCAACACCCCCGGTCCGGTTGCCGTCATCAACAAGCGGAAGATGGCCGTTGGCATTGACGGCATTGAAGGCAGCACCCACGGTCACGACGTGATTCCGGTGGATGCCGCCATTAAGTACCTGGAAGCTAAAGGCCAAACCGCCGCCGCCGACATCCTCAAGAACATCGAGAAGCCCAAGAACACCTACAGCTTCATGGGTTCTTCCGACAAAATGGGCTCGAACCGCAATGTGTTTGGCGATGCCGTGGTAGAAATCCTCGGCGGCATGGATGAAACCACCCGCAAAGACACTGTGCTGGTGGTAGATAGCGACCTGGAAGGCTCCTGTGGTCTGGCCCAGATCCGCAAAGCCCATCCGGAAGTGTTCATCAGCGGCGGTATTCAGGAGCGGGGAAACCTCTCCGCGGCGGCTGGTTTCGGTATGGCAGAAGGCAAGCAGGGCATCTTTGCCACCTTCGCCGCCTTTCTGGAAATGTGCATTTCCGAAATCACCATGGCCCGGTTGAACTACTCCAACCTGCTGTGCCATTTCTCCCATTCGGGCATTGACGACATGGCCGACAACACCTGCCACTTCGGCCTCAATAACTTCTTTGCCGACAATGGCCTGGATGACGGCTACGCCACCAAGCTCTACTTCCCCGCCGACGCCAACCAGATGAAGGCGGTGGTGAAGAAAGTCTTCAACGACCCCGGTCTACGGTTCATCTTCTCCACCCGCTCCAAGGTGCCCCTGCTGCTGGATGACAACGGCAACGAACTCTACGGCGGTGACTACAGCTTCACCCCCGGCAAAGATGAAGTGGTGCGGGAAGGCTCCGCTGGCTACATCGTCACCTTTGGCGATTCTGTCTACCGCGCCCTGGATGCGGTGGAACGACTGAAGCAGCAAGGCATGGATGTGGGCCTGATCAACAAGACCACCCTGAATGTCATCGACGAAGACATGATGGCCAAGGTGGGCCAGGCTCCCTTTGTGCTGGTGACCGAAGCCTTCAACCGTAAGACCGGTCTGGGCAGCCGCTTTGGCTCCTGGCTGCTGGAGCGGGGCTACACCCCCAAGTTCGCCTTCATCGGCACCCACGAAGAAGGCTGCGGCGGCCTCTGGGAGCAGTTCCCTCACCAGGGCATTGACCCCGACGGCATCATGGCCAAGGTAAAGGAACTGGCGAAGTAAGCGTAGGGTGGGCTCTGCCCACCATTACCCAATCACCGTTCTTCCAATAGATTCGCTTTGAAAGGGATGTGGTGTAGCTGCATCCCTTTTCGAATATCCAGGACTTGCTGTAGGGGCATTCGTGGCCAGAAATCGGTCATGGTGTTGTCGCACTTCCCATTACAGGGGAATAAGCAATTGGCCCGGGTGCTGTCGCCTGCACCACCTGCACACTTCCCCCGGCATAAAGTTTGGCACCATCACACTGGAACCCGATATGCCTCAGTTCCTCGGCGACATCTGTCCTCAGGAGTTGCCATGCCGTCTCGGTTTCAAACAACCAGAGAAAACCTGCGATTCCAGGCCAGTAAAGGGGATTTTGGGGTTGGTGGAAGTCCACCATGGTAAAGGTTCCACCCGGCTTTAACACCCGCAGCACTTCGCGAAAAATTTGCCGCCGCTGGTCAGGTTCCATTTCATGCATGGCCACGCTGGTGTGGACTAAATCAAAGCTGCTGTCTGACAGGGGCATAGCCTCAGCCCAGCCTTCCACAAAATTCGCTGTGGGCACATTTTGCCTTGCCCTTTGAATCGATAGGGGAGACGCATCTAGCCCGGTGACATGGTCAGAGTGCTTCACTAGAAACCGGGTGGTTTGCCCACTGCCGCAGCACAAGTCAAGCACCTGGGCCTGGGCCGGGATGGAGATGCCCTCCAGAGCCAGATGGCGAAATCGCTCTTCTCCGCCCACGGCCAGGGCAGCAGTGCGGGAAATGGCGTCGTAAAGCCACTGGTAGCGATAGCTGAGGGGTCTAAGAAAAGTTGCCATGGGGGAATTGGAATGAATTCTAGGGGCCGAAATGGCGAAAAGTACCCGAGCAGGTCATTCCCGCAACGAAGTATATCCCTACCATATAAAGCTGTAGGCTTTTTTAAGCGCTTCGTTCCTGGAATCGTCGCTTTCCTCACAAATCAATTCGCTGGAACTGTGCGTTTTAAGATTGGGTTAATCCTTAGAATGCGGTACACTTTTGCCGTTTAGAGTCCACGATTTTCAAGGGATTCGCGCGGGAGGAGTGATGCCGTTTTTGCTGAAAATTTCCGGTTGGATAGACCGCATCAGTGAAGCTTTGGGCTGGTTTACCATCGGTTGCACTCTGGTGATGGTGGCGGTAGGTTCTTACAACGCCATCGTTCGCTATCTGGGGCGATACATCGGAGTTAACCTCAGCTCTAACCTCTACATTGAGGTGCAGTGGTATTTGTTCAGCTTGATTTTTCTGCTGGGAGCGCCCTACGTGCTAAAGCATAATCAGCATGTGCGGGTCGATATTCTCTACGGTCGCCTCTCCCCCAAGGGCAAGGCCTGGGTAAACCTGCTGGGGGGAGTGCTGCTGCTGCTGCCCCTATGTCTGGTGTTTTTCTATTACTCGTTGCCGGCCATCATGAATTCCTGGGCCATTTTGGAGCAGTCGTCTGACCCCAGCGGGTTGCCCCGGTATCCAATTAAAACGATGATTCTTGTGTCGTTCTTCTTTTTAGGGCTGCAGGGCATTTCCGAAATCATTAAACAGGTGGCCATCTTGATTGATTGGGATGTCCCTCCTGCAGAGGTGACCCGATGATTGAGGAGGTTTTAGGCCTTTCCATGTTTGTGGGAGCGCTGGTGCTGATTTTCACCGGCTACCCGGTCGCCTTTGCCCTGGGGGGAACAGGATTAATTTTCGCAGTGATTGGCGGAATGCTGGGCCACTTTGACTGGATTTTGTTTTCCGCTCTGCCCCAGCGGGTTTTCGGCATCATGGGCAACTTTGTGCTGCTGGCGATTCCCTACTTCATTCTGATGGGGACCCTGCTGCAGCGGTCGGGCCTGGCGGAGGATCTGCTGGAAACCTTCGGTATTTTGTTTGGTCGCTTGCGGGGTGGATTAGCCATTGGTGTGATTCTGGTGGGCACCCTGCTGGCAGCGGCAACCGGGGTGGTGGGGGCAACGGTGGTGGCGATGGGGATGATTTCCCTGCCCATTATGCTGCGCTACGGCTACAGCCCGTCCCTGGCAACCGGGGTGGTAGCGGCATCGGGAACCCTGGGGCAGGTGATTCCCCCCAGCGTGGTACTGATTGTACTGGGAGACCAGCTTGGAGTTTCCGTCGGCGACCTGTTTTTGGGGTCGTTGTTGCCAGGGTTGGCGATGGCCAGTATGTACCTGCTGTACGTCATTGGCGTGGCCATCTTTCAACCCAAGCAAGCGCCCGCACTACCCCGTGAAGTCACCGAAATGTCTAAGGCGGCTCTGGCAAAGCGGGTAGTTCTGGTGATGTTACCGCCCCTGCTGTTGATTGTCATTGTGCTGGGCAGCATTTTTGCTGGCCTTGCTACCCCCACCGAAGCCGGCGCCATGGGGGTTCTAGGAGCCCTGGTGCTGGCAGCACTCAACCGTCGATTAACATTGAGTACCCTGATTTCGGCCCTCCGCTCCACGGTTGAGCTGACGACCATGGTAATCATATTGCTCCTGGGGGCGACCCTATTCAGCCTCGTTTTTCGAGGGTTGGGGGGAGATGTCATCGTAGAAGATGTGTTGATCAATCTGCCTGGTGGTATTGTCACCTTCTTGCTGGTCGTCAATCTGCTAGTGTTTGTGCTGGGATTTTTTCTCGACTATTTTGAGATTGTGTTTATCCTGGTGCCCCTGGTCGCTCCAGTTATGCTCAATTTCGGCGGATCTGACCTGCTTCCCATGGAGGGAACCACCCTGCTGGTCTGGTTCGGGGTCATGTTGGGGGTCAATCTGCAAACCTCCTTCCTGACGCCGCCCTTTGGGTTTTCACTGTTTTACCTGCGGGGGGTCGCACCGGAGTCGGTTAAAACCACTGACATCTATCGTGGCGTGATTCCATTCATCATCATCCAACTTACGGCATTGATCTTGATGATCCGGTTTCCCCAATTAGTCACCTGGGTCATGACCTGACACCTCAGGGCAGGATGGTATTGATTCTGTGAACCCTCCAGTTGCAGGGACCAGGCAGCATAAGCTGTTGCCTGGTCCCTGCAACAGTATACCGGCAGATTCCAGGGCAGGCTAGTACAAAGCGTCATAAATTCTGCAACATCCACAAGCGTGGGAGCAAGGGGGCTAGGGGGCTAGACATGTTGCATAACTTAGGAACTGGAATACTAGGAACCTTCGGTGGAGCTGCCTTACCGTAAGGTTTGTCGCATCCGCTGACTCACCAGATCCACTCCCAACGTGAGCAACACAAAGCCCCCAAGGGTAACGACAACACCACCATAGTCAAAGCTGCTGATCTGTTCAGTGAGTAGGCGTCCCAAGCCCCCGGCCCCTACCAGACCAACGATCACGGTTTCTCGCAGGCAAACCTCCCAACGGTAGAGGATGTAAGCTAAAAATCGGGGCAGGTTTTGGGGCAGAACCCCGTAGCTAATGACCTGGCCAGAGGTTGCCCCCAGGGATCGCAGGGCCCGGATAGCCCGATCATCCAGGTTCTCGTTTCCCTCTGCCATCAGGCGTCCCAAGATACCAAGGTTGTGAACTCCCAGGGCCAGAGCGCCAGGCAAAATACCTGGAAAAACCACGAACAAGAAAACCAGCGCCCAGATGGGGGCTGGAATAGCCCGACTTACCAGGAGAATCAGCCGACTGGTAAGTAGTCCCAAGGTCGCCAGCCAGGGCCAGGGGGGTTGACGGAAGCCCAGGGGACGGAGCCAGCCCCCCGGCATTAAAAACGTCTGGGCGGCTGGGAAAGAAAGCAGAACTCCCCCCAGGCCAGCGACGGCAATCGCCAAAATTGACATGGCCAGGGTCAGGTAAGCCAGGTAGAGCAGATGGACAAGTTCTTCCAGGGAAGGGCTCTCAGGCGTTGCCAATGCCCCGAGTTCTCCCAGCAGATCTCGGGTTCGGGTGGCCCAGAGAATACCCCAATCAATGTCGAGCCAGACCAGAGACAGGGGGACCGCCAGCGCCACCCCAAACCAGGACAATCGCAAAAACCAATCCCGGCTGGGACGATCGGGAATACCGGAGAAGGCTGCTGCAGAGGTTCCGCTTTCCCCCGCCAGGGAATCCGCATCCCTGGGTTCTGATTCAGAAGATCGTCTGAGGTTCAAGTCAAGCCGACTGGTAAAACCCATGCGCCGTCTCACCAGAGCGCTCCAGGCATCCACCATGCCGTTGAGCAGAATCAGGGCATAAAAGCCAGTCCATAACTGCTCATACCGCAGGGACTGCAGGCTGAGGAAAATTTCGTACCCCAACCCCCCAGCACCGATAATGCCCAATACGGCAGCAGACCGCAGGGAACATTCAAAGCGGTAGAAGGTATAGGACAGCAGATTAGGTAGAGCCTGGGGCAGTAAACCGTAGATTAGGGCTTTGAGGGGAGGCACTCCGGCATTGAGTAGAGCGTACAGCGGCTGATGGGGAGTTTCATCCAAAATCTCTGAAAATACCTTGGATACGATGGCACCAAAGGGGATGGCAATCGCCAATACTGCCACCAGCGGGTCTAACCCAAAAATCTGCAGCAGCACCAGACCCCAAATCAGCTCATGAATCGCCCTGGGCACCGCCAGCAGACCTCGAACCCCCAGCCATATCCATCGTCCTGCCCAGGCGGCCCGACTCCCGGGTGGCCTTAGGGTCTGCCACCAGATGCTTGCCGACAGTAATCCGCCCACCAACCCCAGGGCAATGCTCAGCCCAGTCCCCAAAACCGCATAGGCCAGCGTTACCCGCGTGGCCCGGCCAATCACCCCTAAAAATTCCGGCGATATATCCGGCTGAATACTGGCCGCAAGAAATTGCCAGGCCTGGGCTAAGCCTCCCCAGTTGAAGGTTTCGGTACCCCAGCGCCCCAGGCCGGATTGATAGACCGAAACCCCGACCGCAGCCAGGGCCAGCAGCATCCAAGCGGTTTTCTCTGTCCACACCGAGGGGCAAGGCGGCAGGACCAGGGTAATGCGTTTTTGAGTGAGGTGGGGCTTAATCAACTTGAGGCCAGGAAAACGAATGACACCGCACAGCCGTAACAGGGCCGTAGGGCAGAGATGTATACCTTCAGACAGTAGACAAAATTACTGCCTAACGCTTCATTTCTTACGCCCCATTGGGCAAAGTCACTGCTGGGGAATCATGAAATGCTCCCATCAAATACCGGGATCATTGCCCGGTAAGCGATCCCCAGATACAGTCAGGGTAGGCAAATTTCCGCTAAAATGGCGTTCTGCCCAAAAGCGCAGGTTCCCTGTATGTTGATCGGTGCCTATGGTTCAGCTTAACAACGGCATCACGCTATTCTTTAGCCTGCTGGTGGAGGCACTCCCTTTCCTCTTATTGGGGGTTTTGTTTTCCAGCGTGCTGCTACTTTTCGTAGATGAGCAAAAGCTGCTATCGATTGTGCCCCGTAACGCGGTGCTAGCGGCATTGGTGGGCAGTTTAATTGGATTTCTGTTTCCCGTCTGCGAGTGCGGCAATATTCCCGTAGCCCGACGCCTGTTAATGAAGGGAGCCCCCACCGCCGTTGCTATCGGCTATTTACTGGCAGCTCCCACCGTTAATCCCATTGTTTTCTGGGCTACCTGGGTAGCATTTCGCGACCAACCGGAGATTGTGTTCCTGCGAGTCATATTTAGCCTGGTAGTGGCGGTCACGGTGGCCGTCATTTTTAGCACTCAAAAAGATATGCGGCCTTTCGTGCAGGATAGTTTGGCCCGCATCATGGGGGACCCCCAAGCACCTCCTGCTGCCGGCCAAGGCTTGAGCAGCGATCAGGCCTTGGCCATGGAAGCCGAGAGTTCCCCTCTGCTGAAGTCGGGCAGCTTCCTGATCCAGTCTTCAGGGCAGGTGCTTCAGCTCAGCGCCCCCCCCGCCCAAACCTTAGCCCTGGTGACTGAGGCCCCCAAGCCCCTGGGCAACCGCCTGCGCATGATGGTGGATAACATGGTGCTGGAAATGCGGGAATTAGGGGCAGTGCTGATTCTGGGCAGTGCCATTGCCGCCTTTGTACAGGTCGCTATCCCTCGAGAAGTCGTGCTCAGTTTGGGGCAGGGGCCGATCACCTCCATCGTAGCGATGATGGCCCTGGCCTGGGTCGTTTCTATCTGCTCCACCGTAGATTCATTCTTCGCCCTGTCCTTTGCATCCACCTTTACCAGCGGTGCTTTGCTGGCTTTTTTAGTGTTTGGCCCTATGATTGACCTGAAAAACATCAGTCTTTTACTGACGGTGTTTAAAGGTCGGGCTATCCTCTATCTGTTTATGCTGGCGGCCCAGCTCACCTTTTTGCTGTGCCTGGTGATGAATTTTTATATCCTATGACCACCCTTTCATCCCCCCGCCGCTCCCGCCGTCGTCATTTACCCTGGCAGGCTATCATCGACTGCCTGGTGTTGCTGCTGTGGGCTCTGGTGCTAACCCGGTTTGCCGTCACGGGCAAATTGTTTCTATTGCTCCACCCCGATTACATGTGGCTGTCCAACCTGGCCGCAGTCATGTTGTACGGCCTGGGGCTAATGCGAGCAATACAGATTTGGCAGAGTATGGCCTCTTCCCGGTGGGACACCAGCATCCGCAGCGAAGAACACATCGCTTTACTACCCCGGCAAATCAGTACCGGGTTGCTCCTGGCCGTGGCGGTTTTTGGGCTCATTTACAACCCTCGCCCTTTTACCAGCGAAACCGCCTTTCAGCGGGGCATTACCGACGTACTGGGGCAGACCCGCTCCCGGCCGGAACGGTTTGTGCTAAGCGGTGCCCCGGAAGAACGTACCATCATTGACTGGATTCGCACCCTCAATGTTTACCCCGAACCCGACGCCTATGCCGATCAACCGGTAAAAGTCAGCGGTTTTGTCGTTCACATGCCCGACTGGCCTGATAACTTCTTTATGATTGCCCGGTTCGTGTTGACTTGCTGCGCCGCCGATGCCTACCCCGTAGGCCTGCCGGTTGAATTACCCGATGGCGACCCCCTGCCCGATCCAGATACCTGGTTAGCCGTCACTGGGGCCATGCAAACCGGTACGTTGAGCGATAAGCGCCAGTTGGTGATTGGCTCGCCGAGCCTTGAGGAAATCCCTGAGCCGCGGAATCCCTACGAGTATTAGGGTTAGCGCCGGAATTTGCCTGGGCCATCTGCTATTCGCAGGTTTCGTTCACCCTTTCGATGTCTCTATTAATGAGTTGTCAGTGCCCCTATGGTTAGTCGTCGTTCCCGTCGCCGTCGTCAATCCAAATATCCCCTAGACCACTGGGCCACCATCCTGATAGGGGCACTGACCCTGGCCATTGGCGTGCTGATTTTTTCTGGAGACCATGCCACCGCTCGGGTGCGGGATTTTTCCTGGCAAGACCATCAGGTGGGAGCCGAAGACCGGGCCTTTCTGATGACTTTCAGCCGCCCCATGGACCCCACCAGTGTGGAAGAAAACCTCACCATCATCCCCGAAATTCCCGGGAAGGTCAGCTGGGCCGGACGGCGCATGGCATTTACCCTGGACGCCCCTCTGCCCTACGGCGAATCTTTTTCAGTCACCCTGGGGCAGGCCCAAGACCGTTTTTCTGCCCAGGCTGATCAACTCAGTCAGTTTGAAGCTTTCCAGGGCAGATTTGAAACCCGCAAACAGGCTTTTTTGTACATCGGCAACGCAGGTGAAGAAAAAGGTCGCCTGGTACTGGCAGACCTGACCGCCCAAAATCGAACGATCCTGACCCCGGCAAACCTGATGGTGCTTAACTTTGAGCCCTACCCCCTGGGGGATCGGGTATTGTTTTCCGCTGGCAACATGAATGATCCCGAAGGGCTACTCAAACAGGACATCTATACCGTTACTACCGGCATCAACCCTGCCCCGCCCGAAGACTTTACCACTGCCTCTCAATCTTTCCCCTGGCTCCGCCTGTGGCCTGAAAAGCCCCCTGCTCCGGGAGAGCTGGAACTCATTCTCGACCATCAAAAGTACCAAAACCTCAAATTCGACCTCTCTCCCAATGGTCAAACCATTGTTGTCCAGCGGGTCAATCAGCAGAACCCGGCCGACTTTGGTCCCTGGATAGTCCGCCAGGGCAAATCCCCCTATCCTCTGGAGACAGAACCCGGAGGGGACTTTTTGATTGCTCCCGACAGCCGCTCTTTGGTGATGTTACAGGGAGAAGGAACCGCCATCATTGACCTGGAAGAAAGTAACGCAACCGGACCTCGCCAGCCCCTCGACTTTTTGCCCGACTACGGTCGCGTTTTCGACATTACCAGCGACGGCACTGGGGCAGCGATGGTGAACTTTAACCAGGATGATCCTGAAAAGCGCTTTACGGAATCGCTATTTTTAGTTACCAATCAGGGAAAAGAAGAAGAACTGCTGCGGGTCACGGGGGCGGTCATAGATGCCCAGTTTGATCCTACCAATCGACTGCTCTACGTTTTGGCCAGCGACCTGATCATGGATGGTTCGGTAAAAGGGGATACCGATGGCGAGCCCTATGTTGAACAACCCATGCTGATTGCCGTGGATTTGCAAACAGGTGATCCATCCCAGCTGCTGCTTTTGCCTCAACAGCAGCGTATTCACATGAGCTTGTCCCCCGACGGCATGGCCCTACTGCTTGACCTGGACAGCGATAGTTTGGGTACCGCCGAGTTATCCGTTGGCGAACCCACGAGCGAGCAACCCATGTGGCTCTTACCGCTGTTCGAAGAACCCCAACAACGTCTTCAGGGGACGCCAGAGATTGTTTCCACCGATCAATTTCCCTTTCAGGGAATACAAGCAACCTGGCTACCCTAGGACAAAACATCATTAAAAGGCACCGGCATCTGTCCACTCAACGCTTATTGAAGTAAAAGCGTCATCTGGTGTGGTTTGCCGGAACCATGGCGAACATCCCGGAGCCCGGAAAACGCTTCTAGAATCATGTCGATGGGCGGCTCCCATTCTAAAATGGACATTATTATGAAGAATGTCGCGCATTCGGGCCGCAAGCTATGACTTCAGTCGTTTCTACCGAGCAATCCAAACCCATGGATGACCCTAAGCACGGGCTTCCTGTCACTATCATTACAGGGTTTTTAGGCAGCGGAAAAACCACTCTGCTGAACCACATTCTCTCCAACCAGCAGGGGCTGAAGACCGCTGTACTGGTGAACGAATTCGGCGAAATTGGCATTGACAACGACCTGCTGATTACCACTGATAACAGTGATGACAACTTTGTTGAGCTGAGCAACGGCTGTATCTGCTGCACCATCAACAACGATCTGATGGATGCCGTCTACAAAGTGCTCGAACGCCAGGACAAAATTGACTATCTGGTGGTTGAAACCACCGGTCTGGCGGACCCGCTGCCCATCGCCCTGACCTTTCTGGGCACTGAACTGCGGGATATGACCCGACTGGATTCCATCGTCACGGTGGTAGACTCCGAAAACTACAGCCTCGACCTGTTCAACAGCCAGGCGGCTTACAACCAAATTGCCTACGGCGACATTATCCTGCTCAACAAAGCCGATCTGGTGGATGCAGGGGATCTGGATCTACTGGAAGTCAAGGTGCGGGACGTTAAGGAAGGGGCCCGCATCCTGCGGACCACCAACGCCCAGGTGCCCCTGCCGCTGATCCTCAGCGTAGGACTATTTGAGTCGGATAAATATTTTGGTCAGGACCAGGCCCCCAGCCCCGAGCCCCATGACCATCACGACCACGAGCATCACCAGCATGACCATGACTCCCATGACCATGCCAACTGCGAACACGACCATGACCATGACCATGGGCACCACCATCACCATTCTGACCATCTGGCCATAGATGGGTTCACCTCCCTCTCCTTCGAGAGCGATCGGCCTTTTGCTATTCGCAAGTTTCAGCATTTTCTGGATAACCAGCTGCCGGAATCTATCTTTCGGGCCAAAGGCATCCTGTGGTTTGACGAAAGCCCCAAGCGCCATGTGTTCCACCTCAGCGGTAAACGCTTCTCCCTGGACGATGAAGCCTGGAAAGGCCAGCCTAAAACCCAACTGGTCTTGATTGGCCAAAACCTGGACCACGACGATTTGCGGGAGCAGTTAAACAGCTGCCTCTGCCTGCCATCCGCCAACCGGGGTAAGGGATTTGGCGGCTAAGGAAGCAGCGTCATGAAGCGGTGTTTTTTAATGCCTCCCGGGGAACTTCGTTAAAAGTTGTGACCCGATTGGGTCGTTTTGGGTTCATAAGCCTACTCTTAGTTTGACTTTTGGGAGTATTCCATTAGCAAAAGCGTCCTGGCTTTTCCGATTTCCTCCGGCCCTGTGCCCAAAATGGGATCAGGGGAGCGAGACGTTCCAGGTCTCGCTCCCAAGGTTGGCCGCCGCTTACCCGTAAGCAATCTGGCGTCCGTGCTGTTCCAGCTCTCAATACCTAAGGCGATGACTCAAAACGGCCATATCCCAACCCATCCCGTTGATGGTCATGGGGAATGTTTAGCCTGCCAAATTTTGACCCAAAAAATCAAAGTCCCTGGCGGGGTGATTGCAGAAAATGATTGGTGGGTAGCAGACCACTGCATTGGTCCCTATGGCCTGGGTTCGGTGGTCATCAAAACTAAGGTCCACAAAGAAAATCTCTGGCAGCTCACCCCGGCAGAGTCGACATCCCTGGGGCCTTTCATGCAGGAGATGTCTGAGGCCGTCGCCAAAGCCATGGCAGCCGAACGGGTTTACGTTAGCCTCTGGGTTGATCAACCCCCTTACCATGTTCATTTCGTGCTGCAACCCCGCTATCCCGGCAAGGGCGAACTCGGGCTTAAGGGGTTAGAGCTTCAGGTCTATCGCAGTCTCAGCAAACCTCCCAGTGATGCAGAAATGGCCCATGCCGCCGAGCGAATTCGGGGCTACCTGCACCAGACAGCAGGAAAAACGGTGTCATGCGGGTCGTAGTCCAGCGGGTTCGCTCATCCAGCGTTACAGTAGATGGCCAGGTGGTGGGCCAAATTGGGCGAGGGCTAAATCTACTGGTGGGTATCGCCCCTACGGATACCGTCGCAGAACTGGCCTGGATGGCTCGCAAATGCCTGGATTTACGCCTGTTTCCCCAGGCTGACAGTGACCGCTGGGACCTGTCAGTGCAGGATATTCAGGGGGAACTTCTGGTCGTTAGCCAGTTTACCCTTTACGGCGACTGCCGCAAGGGACGCCGCCCTTCCTTTGACGGGGCCGCCCCTCCCCAACCAGCCGAAACCCTGTATGACCAGTTTGTAGGGCTATTGCGCGCCAGTGGTCTTACCGTCGCCACCGGGAAATTTGGGGCCATGATGCAGGTAGCCATCGATAACGATGGTCCGGTGACGCTGCTGCTCGAACGGGCCGCCAATCAATAATCAATTCATCATTTTCTTACCCTTCTATGAACTTTGCTTGGCTGATTTTGATACGTTAAATCGTTTGACCAATACGCTGGCGTTGGTGGCGTTAACGTTCGCGCTGTTTAGCGGCAAAATGATGGATGAAACCTGGTTGCCAGAGGGGAAATTAAACCACGGTAGGTACTATGCTCACCTGACTGCCTGGGTGATTATGGTAGCTGCGATCGCGCTTCACCTCCTCATGAACACCAGGGTGGGTGGGGCTTCCTTACTCTTATCTATGATCAACTGGCAGTTCAGAGAAAAAGATAATCCCAGGCTCTGGCCGTCCCATGTGGCAGACTGGTGGACCCAGGTCAGGTCGAAGTCCTGGCTCCATTGGCTGGGTTTAATCTCAACTCTACCTTTCCTGGAAGGGCTGATTTTAGTCTTTTGACTTATATAAGTCTACAAATTCGACACATCTACCGCGACATATTGTGGCTCTTATCGGAAACCAAATCTCAAGTCAAAGAATTGATAGCCGCAATAAGCGTCCCTTGCATAGGGCTTAATTCTTTACTTCAAATTCTCTATGAAACTGGTTACAAATCTGACTCAGTCCTCAAACCCCAAAGGTTTGCAGGTTGCGCCACGGCGATTTCGTATTAATTCCCTGGGGTTCCGATTATTTTTAGTGATTACCGGAGGCATCCTGGTGGGCATGGGTGGCATGTCCCTGTTATTTGGAGAAACGGTTAAGTTTCAGGCGGAAGACCAAATTAAAGCCACCTTGAGAAATAAAAAAGTCAGTAACGAACTGCGAGCCAGCCTGCCGCCGTGGCCGCCCCGGCAGAAGACAGCAGGCTGACCAGAAACCACCAGGCGGCGATCGCAACCTGCCGCCGGGCCGCATCGGCCTGGTTTTGGAGCTCGGCCTTGACCCGGGCGGCCTTTTGCTCCAGGGTTTTACGGGTATCGGCAATGCGGTCCACCAGCTGTTGCCGGGCGGTATCTAAGGGGCCAACTTCGGGATTCAACCAGTGTTGTGCTTCAGACCATACCGCCTGGGTCCAGGTTAAAACCTGGTCAGCTACTGTTTTCCAGGCGGTTTCAACCATGGCGACCACCGGCTGAATTTGGTCTGTGGTCATATCCCGCCGGGCTTCCAGGGTTGCCCGCAGGGCATCGGCATCGACCAGGCCAGTCAGGTCTGAGAGGCTTTCCCAATCTGTAGGGTTGGGCAAAATCTCCACAGCACTTTTCAGGATTTGGGCCAGGTCTTTCGCCATGGATTCCGGGTTAAAGGCAGACTTGTCCTGAAACTTTAGATAGTGGATGATTTGCCGGATCAAATATTTCGCCAGGGATCGGGTTGATTTACCCACCCGCATGGCCCACCGCCGAGGCTGGCGGCTGAGGGTTCGCCCCACCTCCTGCAGCCAGCTCACCAGATCGGTTTTGATCTCCTGGGGCACTTGCAATTGGGACGCCAGGGATGGCCAGTCCAGGTTTCCCCTGAGATCCAGGGATTGCAGTTGGCCCATCACCTCGGGCTTAATGTCTTCCAGGGAAACCGTAGCCCAGTCAACCCCTTGAAAATAGTTTTCCAGGCGCTGGCGCACCTGCTGGAACCGGGCGGTGTCCCTTGCCGGAGAGGCTGGCTGAGCTTCCAGGGCCGTGACCAGAGCCTGGGTCAGGGACTGCTGCTGGGAATCGGATAGGCCCTGCCGTCGGGCTAAAACCTCCGTCAGGGAGGCCATATCCACCCCCCCATAGGTCGAGAGGGGCTTGTCTTCAGGCAAATCAAATTCTTCCCGCAGGGTTTCGATTTTTTCGGTGATCCCTTCAGGGGTTAAAGCATCCAGGTTGGTGTAACGGCAGTAGGCCAACATCTTCTCGGCCACTTCCGGCAGGTCAGGGGGGGGTTCCGCCGCCGCCAATTGGGTGGGTTCAGCCAGCCGTTCCAGGACTAGCTGCTGCACCCGGTTCAGATCGTCGGCGATGGTTTCAATTCGCTCTGCCGTGAGGTCTCCCCGCGCCTGCAGCCAACTAATGAAGTCCGAGCGGGTCAGCTCAGCCAGGTGTTTCTGGATCTGCCCGGGGTCGGCCCCGGCATCGTAGAGGCGTTCGTCAAACTCCTGCTCGATCACCTCGGGCTGCAGGGACCAGAGGGGAGCCTGGCTGATGTAGTCCTCGGCATCGAGGTAAATGACGTTTGCCGATGGGGGTGCCTCTGGCCCGGGGGATTTTTCCCGGAGGGATTGTAGCTGCTGCCAGAGGGATTCCAGATCCACATCGGAGAGATCTATCTGGCGCAGAAGCTGGCGGGCGAGCTGTTGCCAGCTGGGTAAGTCGAGCTGAGCCAGCAGGTGACTAGAGGATTGAGAGGACGGTTGCGGCGACCCAGGGGATGGCTCCATCCCGGCGGTGTGTTGGCTTAACCCGGTGACCACGGACTCGGCCTGCTCCGAGGAAAGGTCTGTCCGCTCAACGATTTCTGCAATCAGGACCTGCCGCTGCTGGGCCAGCAGGTCGGGCAACTGGCGTTGTAGATCCGTTAATTGAGAGACTTCCGCCGTCAGGTCATGGAGTAAAGCCTGCTGGTCAGACACCGCTGACGATCGGGGACGAAAAAGTTGGCGACCGGTGGCGATGAGTTGGCGACCGCTAGCAACGGCAGTACCCAGCAGCGCACTGCCTAATCCAACCAATCGAGTCGTGCTGAACCAAACCAGGATCACCCAGTAGGCCGACCAGAGCAGAATGCCGTATACGAGTCCCTGCTGAGGTTCTGAGATCTGGCAGAATTCGGCAGTGAGCCATGAGGCTGCAAACAGCACCATCGATCCACTGACGGCTATGGCAAATCCTGCTAGATGGATTAGCGGTAAGGAGAGCCCGGTTTCTGACTGGGACTCGCTGCCGGTCTTTAATGTAGGAGACCAATCGAGGAGGGTTAGGCCCAGGGCCACGCCCACGGTAATCAGCAGCAACTGACCGGCAGCAGCCAGCAGCAGCCCCAGGGCAAGACAAATGACGACATCAAATCCTTCCACCATGCATTGAGTTTAGCGTGGTGGTTGAGCGCCTCAGTACGGTGGACTGAGATCCCAGTTTTTTGGATCCATGAGCTAAAAACTTTAGTCTATACAGGGTTAGAACCCAGGAATCGATACCGGCGTTCTACATAGGACGGCTGATTGTTTGAGCCAGAAGCCGGTCCTTGAAAATTTCTTATTGTCTGGCTAACCAGCGCTGGGTCAGGGCAAAGAGATGGTGGTGATTCTGGCGCATGGCCACATACAGGTAAACGCTCACCAGTACCAGCAGGCAGAGGTTCCCCAGGGTGGTGTAAGTGTTGATGATGTGTTGATCGCTCCAGCCCGCATAGCGGAGATTGTTCATATCTCCGTGGGCCTCTCCCCCCCAGAGGGAACCCCAGGGAATGGCGGCAACCCCCCGGTTAATTTGCCGCCACAGCCAGATCTGGCCCCAAAAGGTAAACGCCGCCCCCAGAACCACGGGGTAGCGGTAAAAATCCCACCGCCAGTAGGCGGGCAGGGGGAAGAAAAAGCTCACCATCAGCAGGGTGCAGAGGTACAGTTCGCCGCCGATGCCGCCAAAGGAGAGCAGGGTTTCGTAGCGGGGCTCGGGCATCAGCCAGGTAAACCAGAACTGGATCACCACCAGCCCCACCGCCAGCACCATGGGCCAGCGCAGCCCTTCTCGGCGACCCACCCAGAACAACAGACCCAAGAGGATGAGGAGGCCAAAGTACACAAACAGGGATCGCTCCTCCCCCACATTGGTCCAACCAATGGGCAGAGGAATCGCCCGCCGCCCCGCCAACCAGGCAATGATGGCATGGCCGAATTCATGGAACCAGATCTTTACTCCGAACAGCAGATAATTCACCATGGGCAGGGCATTCATTCCCCCTCCCAATAGCAGCAAAAGGGGGAAGACCAGGGCGCTGACGTAGCGGTTTTGAAAAGAGAGCACGTCAGTATCAGCCGCCGATGGGGGCGGCGGCATGGGAACGAGGCGCTTCCAACCCACTTTTTGGGAGGAAGCTAAGCCGTAAACCTCGATTTTGGCAATCTGGTCTAATCCCAGGGCCGCCAGGTCTTCCTGCTCCAGCAGGGTATAAAGGATGGCGGACGCCCGGTTGGGGTTTTGGGACGAATGGGGTTCCAGGCGAATCTGCAGACGGGAGTTTTTGAGGCGAGCTTTGCCCTCCAGCCCCCGAGATCGCAACAACTGCGGCAATGCCTCGACGCCGGCCCGGGTCTTTGCTGCCTCAAACCCTGAGATCGGTGGCTGCTTTCCCCTCCGTTGTGAGTGCTCTTTAATCAGGGTGTGGGCTGCCTTTAGGTCGGCAACGGCCTCTCGTTTCCCCTGACCCAGTAGTTCCGCCCGACGACGAAAATAGGTGCTATCAACTTCCGTCAGGGGAACGTCCGGGGTCAGCCCTAGGGTGCGGTAAGCTCTGCTCAAAGCACTATGGGCAGAAGGAATCGCCTGATCAGCAGGCCCACCCGGGCTTGTGGTATTGGCTACAGCCGCTGCCGGGTTAGCGGCCGGGAAAGGAGTCCCCGGGTCTGCCAGAGCCCCTAATAAGGAAATTTCTTCACTCCAGCCAATGTCGGGATACCCCTTCAGGGATCCATGGATCTGCACGACTCCGATGGACGTTATCTGCAGTCGCTCAATGCCCTGGCGGATGGTGGCCACCACTGAGGTTTGATCCGGTAGGGGCTGACCTTCGAGGTGCACCTCCAGGCAGTAGGCGTGGCGTTGGGCTGATACGGTAATGCCCTGGGGCGCGAGGGCCCGATTGAGTAGAGTGGCGATGGCATCCCCATCCCCCCCTTTCGCCCGTTCTAACAGTGAAGCCGTTGTCATAGTTAACCTCCCAGCACCTGTGGGTAGGATGCCCGCGGAGGGCCGGGATCTTTAGGGGAGAAGGTAAAACCTTACGCCTTCCCTTCCCCATGGATAACCATGGCAGAGGCTGATGGTGGGGCATTCCGAGTCAAGATCTAATCCTTAATATAGATAAGGTTTATATTCGCTAGCATCGAAACATCATTTATGGCAATCAATATGGTCTCCTCATCACGGTTATCTCGCCAGGGAGAAATCATTGAAGTCGTTCTCAGGCATGGTTGGGACTACATGCGGCGGCTTCTGATGGGGGGTAAAGCGGATGAGCCAGATATTCCCCCCCCGGCAGTTTTGCTGAATATTTTGACCGACCTGGGGCCGGTATACGTGAAGCTGGGCCAACTTCTCAGCACTCGCCCTGACATTATGCCTCCCGCTTACATTGAGGCCCTCAGCAGTCTGCAAACCACGGTGCCCGCCGTGGCCGCCAGCGAGGTCGAAGTCCAGATCCGCAATAGTCTCCCCCGCCCCCCCGAAGACCTGTTCAAGACTCTGGATTACCACGCCATTGCCGCGGGTTCCATCGCCCAAACCCATCGGGCCGTGCTTAACGACGGTCGTCAGGTGGCTCTGAAAGTCCAGCGCCCCGGCATTGAGCGTCAGGTAGCGCGGGATATGACCCTGATTCGCGACATTGCCCGCCTGGTATCGGCCACCCAGTTTGGTCAACGCTACAACGTGCTGGAACTGGCCGAAGAATTTGCCGATGCCCTCAACGCCGAACTCGACTTCACCATTGAAGCCGGCTATACCGACCAGCTGCGCCGCAACCTCTCCCACTGTTCCTGGTATGACCCCGATCAACTGGTGGTGCCCCAGGTAATCTGGGAACTCACCAATTCCACCCTGATGACCATGGAATGGCTGGATGGTCGGCCCCTTCTGAAGGCAGATATTCCTGTGCCTGCTGGCCCCCAGTCCGGTAAAATCACCCGTGATGAAGCCACCACCCTGCTGTTTCGCGCTTTCTTCAAGCAGTACTTTGTGGATGGTTTCTTCCATGCCGATCCCCATCCCGGCAACATCTTCTACCTGAATGATGGTCGCGTGGCCCTGCTGGACTGCGGCATGATGGGCCATCTTGACCCCCGCACCCGCAACACCATGACTGAAATGGTGCTGGCCATTGTCAACTGCGATGCCCAGCGCTGCGCCCAGCTCACCCTACAGCTGGCCGAACCCCTGGAACCCGTTAACCTGGCCCGGCTAGAAAGCGATTATACCAGGCTGCTGGGGCACTACTACGGCCTCAGCCTGGAACAGTTAAACACCGCCGAGATTTTTGGGGAGATGCTGGAGGCGGGTACCCGCAACAACCTGCGCTGGCCGGCTAATGTGGGGCTTTTTACCAAATCCCTGGCCAACCTGGAGGGGGCCGCCCGGCAGTTTAACCCCGGCGTCAACCTGATTGACGAAATTCGCCCTCTCATGGCCGATTTGTTTCGGCAGCAGCTGGTGGGAGACGATCCCCTCCAGGCCCTACTGCGCACCGGACTGGAATTTCGCAATTTGTCCCTGAACTCACCGCGCCAGTTTGGCTTTTTGCTGGATCGCCTCAGTTCCGAACAATTGAAGTGGAATCTCAGCCTGCAGGGCATTGACGATCTGCGCCGCAGCATTGACGACGCCGCCAACCGGCGGGCCTTCAGCACCGTGGTCGGAGCCTTAATTATTGGTGCGGCGATTGTTTCAACGGGGCAGCAATCGTCGGAAGGGCAAATTTTGACCGCAATTTTGTTTGCCGCCGCTAGCTTTTTAGGGCTTTGGCTGGTGTGGAGTATTCTGCGTTCAGGGCGACTGCGATAGTCCTCATCCCACCAACAAATCTTCCTCCGGGTACTGAATCGCCGTGGGCT
This sequence comes from uncultured bacterium, assembly GCA_964590465.1. Lineage (GTDB taxonomy): Bacteria > Cyanobacteriota > Cyanobacteriia > Phormidesmidales > Phormidesmidaceae > CAZPYG01. The sequence goes on from CAZPYG010000056.1 coordinate 21,165, forward strand.
TGGGATCGCCAAACAGCGCGGCCATAAACAGCAGCACCCCCACCCGGCCCAGGTACATGGTGGCGATAATGACGTACTTCCCAAAGGCCGAAAGTTCAGGGGTAATGCCGGTAGACAACCCCACCGTGGCGAAGGCCGACACCGACTCAAACAGCAGTTCAATGAAACTCATTTCAGGATTGCTCACCGACACCAGCATGGTGACAATCACCACCACTAAAGCTGAACCCACCACCACCGCAATGGCTTTCATGACTCGGCTGGCGGGAATTTGCCGCTGGTAGAGCAGCACTTCTTCTTTGCCCTTCAGCACCATGCGGGTACAGACCAGCAGGATCCGGAAGGTGGTTGTTTTCACACCGCCGCCGGTACTGCCCGGGTTCGCCCCAACAAACATCAACGCAATGACGATGAACAGGGAGGCATTTTCCATGGCCCCAAAGTCAATGCTATTGAATCCGGCGGTGCGGGTCACGACGGATTGAAACCAGGCCAGCAGCAGCTTGTTCCAGGGGGCATTGCCCCCCAGGGTGGCAGGATTCTGGAATTCGGCCGCAAACAGCGCCAGGGTACCCAAAATCAGCAGGGCGATGGTGGTGCTGGTGGCAATTTTGAAATTCAGAGAAAAGACGGGACGTTCGCGGCGGCGGCGGATGCGATCTCGAATCCACACAAAAATTTCCATAATTACCTGGTAGCCCAGTCCCCCCAGAATCACGAGGCCTGTAATCACCACATTGATCCAGGGGTGAAAGGCATACTGCACCAGGCTATCTTCAAACAGACTGAAGCCCGCATTGTTAAAGGCACTGATGCTGTGAAATACCGCCAGCCAGAGGCCGTAGCCCGCTCCATAGTCCTGACTGAAGACTGGATACAGGCAAAACATCCCCGTCAGCTCAAAAGTGAGGGTCATGGTGATGATGGAAATCACCAGCGACCGTCCCCCGGACAGCTCCGCCTTATCCATGGATTGTTGCAGGGCAAGACGCTCCCTCAGGCCCAATCGTCGTCCCAGCAGCAGCAGCAGAAAGGTAGTGGCGGTCATGTAGCCCAGCCCCCCCACCTGAATCAGTCCCAGAATAATTCCTTCCCCGGCGGTGGAGAAGTAGCTGCCGGTATCCACCACGATCAGCCCCGTTACGCAAACCGCTGAAGTGGCCGTAAACAGAGCTACCAGAGGGTTATTCCACTCGCCGCTGGCGGTTGCAAATGGCAGCATCAACAGCCCTGTACCTACCGTAATCAGCACCAAGAAACCGAGGCAAATTGTCCGCGAAACTGTCATTTGCATGGGGCAGAGGAAAATTGTTACACGAGGGTTGTCTCAGGTCGGGCAGAAGTTTGGGAAATGACCAATGAGAACCTCAAACTTCAGAAAATTCTAATTCCCAGGGCAGACTGCCCCCGAAAATCTACAGGTTCTCAGGGAAAATCGGCTCCTTTCAGCCTTAGATAAGGTTATATTTCCATGAGTTGACCTTCACGACCACCAAATTTTGCATGCCCAACTCCATGGCAGACCCACTACAGACTCAAATTCAGGACTTCTACGATGCTTCTTCAGGGCTGTGGGAGCAAATTTGGGGCGAGCATATGCACCACGGCTACTACGGGCCCACGGGCAGTCAGCGCAGAAACCGCCGCCAGGCGCAAATTGACCTGATCGATGAATGTCTGCAATGGGCGCAGGTCACCCAGGCCAGAGACATTCTCGACTGTGGCTGCGGCATTGGCGGTAGCTCGCTGGATTTGGCAACCCGGTTCAACGCCGCCGTTACCGGCATTACCCTCAGCCCGGTACAGGCGAATCGAGCCCGGGAACGAGCCGCCGCCGCCAATCTGGCTGGGGATACCTCCCCCTGCGCCCATTTCCAGGTGGTCAATGCCCTCCAGACTCCGTTTCCCGACCAGAGTTTTGACTTTATCTGGTCCATGGAGAGCGGCGAGCACATGCCCGATAAGGTGGGCTTTCTGCAGGAGTGCTACCGCCTGCTGAAACCCGGCGGCAAACTGCTGATGGCGACCTGGTGCCACCGGCCAACGACCTCCCTGGCAGGCCCGTTAACCCCCGCTGAACAGCAGCAGCTGAACTGGATTTATGGGGTATATGGTCTGCCTTACGTGATTTCCCTGCCCGAGTACGACGCCATTGCCCAAAACTGTGGCTTCCGCCAAATTGAAACCGCCGACTGGACCCAGGCGGTGGCGCCCTTCTGGGATGAGGTGATTGCCTCGGCCCTGACCCCAGAAGGGGTGTTAGGGCTGGCCCAGGCCGGTACGGGGACAATTCGGGGGGCCTTTGCCCTCTGGCCCATGCGCCAGGGTATGCAATCAGGCTTGATTCGCTATGGATTGCTGCAGGGAGTCCGGTAGGACCTGTTACCCGGGCATTGGCCGGGCGGTAGATCAGGGTTGACCGGCCCTATTGTCCTGATTTGGGTGACGGGGTTCGTATAGTAGTTTTAGATAGATACCTGGAATCGTCTAAGGGTATTCCAGGCCCTCGGTCAGGGTTGCCCGACGCCGGGGCTATCAATCTGTTTAGTATTGGCCTAATTCTATGAAAAAATTACCCCCCCGTTACTGGTTAGTTTTAATTCTGGGGTTGGCGGTGCCGGGTCTGCCCTTTGGCGAAGTTCATGCTCAATCTACGGCTGCTGCGAATTTAATTGCCCAAGACATCAGCGACCTTGACCCGATTTTTCTACTGTGGGCCAGAAATATTGCCCGCCGAGCCGCCGAGGCTGAGAATGGCGGTTTAACCAATTACGTGGCCGAATTTGCCATGCATGGTCCCACCACCCAGGCGCCCATGGTGATTAACGACGATGGTTCACTGACCTTTACTTTTAAGGGATTTCGGCCTGAAAATATTGACCTCAACGGCAACCCCACCTATTCCTTTGAAACGGAAGTCCTGGTGAATCCCAACCGCACCTTTGAGATTATCTACAACGGCCCCATTCGTCCTGCGGAACCCGCGTCGGAGTCGTTTTAGGGCCTGGGCCGACCATTCAAGCCTTTGTTATGGTCGTTTCTTACTGAGCGGGAAAGGATTTACCCCTTGGATATAGTCGGGTAAATGTTGAGTTAAATCCCATTCAGTGCATTTAATAGGTAAGGGGGATGCATACAACGAAATTAAAATTTCGTTGTATGCATCCCCAATCCACTTCCTGTTTAGCTGTTCAATGGTCTGATGGTTTCTGCGACTTCCACCCGCTCAACCCTGAAAAACGCACTGATTAAGAACATTCAGTTTTTAGATCCGCTGGATGCTCTCCTGCCCTCTCAACACCCTGACATTGATCGTCTCATCTATGACCTGGAAGACCTGACCCCCATCCGGGAACCCCTGCGTAACCCTCACCTCTCCACCCTGCTGGGTAACTGGAAGCTGGTGTATGCCTCCCAGGGCACGGTCGTGACCCGCCAGGTGAACGAACCCAGCAAGTTCTTACCGCTGCGTATCCAGCAGGTATGGCAGCGGCTCAAACTTTCTCAAGAGGCCGAATCGCCCAGGGAAATTGAAACCGAAAATGGTGCCATCCTGTCGATTCCCCTACTGGGAGAATTGACCGCGATTGCTAAAGGCGTCTGGCAACCCTACGAAGAGGCCGAAAGTGCAAACGTTAGTTTTGGGGCCTTTAGCCTGCAGCCCACTCGCTTACTGGGTATTTCAGGCTTGAATCTGCCGAAAATTACCATTCCGGTGCTGGATCTGCTAAGGCGGGAAGCCCTATGGATTACCTCTTACCTTGATGAAGATCTAAGATTTGGCCGGGGAGCCACGGGCAATCTGTTTGTATTCCGCCGGGAAGGTTAAATTCAGGTGCTGTGTAGTTTGCATTGTCCCTTACCTGAGAAATTAGAACATGGCCTTAGCAGGGAGAACATGAGGGCAGTTTTTGGGGCACCATCGTCATCAGTTAGGGGGAGAAGTGTGCCATGAAAAGGACTATTGGCTTACCGGTTGCCGCCATCGTCGCGGTTGCCCTGGGAACAGTCCCGATTCCGCCCCTGGAGGGCTGTTCGCTCCTGGCCTGGGCGGCAGAAATGCAAACCTACGGCATTGAGGGTATGGATGGTCGGGATGGTCGCAGCGGTCAGGATGGCGAGGCAGGCCGGAGTCAATCCACCAATGCTACCGGTGCTTCGGCCATGGTGAATTTGGCCGGAACCGATGGCGAAAATGGCGAACGGGGTGAAGATGGTCGGCAACCCCGCTGTGGTGGGCAGCCTCGTGAAGTACCCTACAACCTCCAGGCCCCCAGCGGCGGCGACGGCGGCGACGGCGGTTACGGCGGCCGGGGTGGCGACGGCGGCAACCTGTTGGTGTACTACAGCGATCGTACCGCCCTGCAACAGCTCCTGGTAAATGCCCCGGGGGGCCGTGGCGGTCGTGGCGGTCAGGCTGGGCTGGGGGCACCAGGCTGTCGGTGTGAGCGCCGCAACTGGACAGTGGAAACCTGCTCTGGCACTCCCGGTCAACGTGACTATGTCTGCCGTCAAGACCGCTATAGCTGCCGAGATGGTCGCTCCGGTGCCAACGGCTCTACCGGCAGGGATGGCACCACCGGGCAAGATGGCCAGTTGCGGTTAGTCAACCAGCTTGATCCCCTGGGGACAGAAACTCCCACCCAGACCCTATCGTTACGAGAGTTTGCCAGGGGTCCTGTGGCCCTATCCCGTAACCTTTGGGAAACCCGCACCGGGGCAAACGCTCTGCTGGCTACCGGTTCCACCGTAAACAACACCTATCAAGAATATGTCGGTCGAGTTGAAGGGGAAGTTGCCCTGGACTGGCAGGCCGATAAACCCGCTGATCTTTTTGCGGATATGCCCCTGACCGCAGAAATTGACGAGACCGGCCAGCTCACCGCCCGCTTCACCGACCAACTCTGGGTTGACTACACCACCCTGGGCAACGGCAACCCGCTGACCCTCACCATCAACAATGTGGTCAGGGCCAGCGATGCCACCCGTCTGGCCTGGGCAGGTACGGAGGGTTCCGGTCTTGCCCTGCAGGCGGTGGTAGTGGACCTGGCTGGCGAAACTGCCCACCTGGATACTCAATTTCGCCTGACCCTGGAAACCGCCAGTGGCGACCCCCGCCGGGATCGCCGATTGCGCTACGTCACCCGCTATGCCGAGGTGATTTCGCCGGAACTGGTGAGCGTGGATAACAACCGCTTTATCCTGGCCATCGGTCAACTGCCGATCAGCCAGAGCCATCTCAGCCCCGGTACCTACGCCCGCATTAACTTGACGGCGATTCGATCCCTGGGCCAGAATTCCGCTGAACAAACCCTCCCCTGGCAGGGGCAGCTTTAGCGGGACGGCCCCTTTAGAGGATGTTTTAAAAGGTGTCTCGGTGGGAGTCGAGAGCACCCTATACCAGCAAAACCACTGGTTTGATCAGGTGTTTAGCCCCGATGGTTGTCAGTTTTGAGACCTTCCCTGGACTTTTCAAACACCCTCTAGCGAGACTGAAAGATATTCTGCACCATGGTTTTATCGCTGTTCTGGGCGGCCCGGTCCAGTGCTTCAACTTCCCCGGTATCCAGGGACCAGCCCAGGGCCCCCGTATTCTGTGCCGCCTGATCCAGGGATTTGGCCCCGGGGATGGGAATGGTGCCTTTGCAGATGCACCAGTTGATGGCCACCTGGGCCTGGGTTTTGTTGCGGTGGGTGGCGATCTCCCCCAAGGTCGCCAGCAGCGGTTTCATGCCCGGCAGCAGTTGCCGAAATACCAGTCCCCGCAACCCTTTGGGATAAGGTCCGTGGGCACCGTACTTGCCCGTCAGCATCCCCAATCCTAGAGGACTGTAGGCAATGATCTGGATGCCCAGCTGATCGCAGACGTCTTTAATGCCCAGTTCCGTCACCGGATAGGTGGAAACCAGAGAATACTGCACCTGTACTGTGGCGATGGGAATGCCCCGTTCGGCGAACCGCTGGTGGGCCTGCCTGAGCCGCTTCGGACCGAAGTTAGACAGCCCCACTCCCCTGACCTTTCCCTGCTCGTACAGATCCATCAGCCCATCCAGAAACGGACCTTCCTGCCAGGGGGCATAGTTGGCGGTGGACCAGTGCATCTGAGCCAAATCCACCGGACGCCCCAGCCGTCGGGCCGAACCCTCACAGGCTTTCACCACGGAACCTGCCGTCAGCCGCCAGGGATAGGCCGCCAGCTTGGTGGCAATGCAAATGTCCTCCTGATGGGGATCACTGTAGCCCTGGGCAAACTGGCCCAACAGGGTTTCGCTGCGGCCATTCAACCGCCCGGTACCGTAGGAATCTCCAGTGTCAAACAGGGTGACTCCCCGGCTTACACAGTGGTTAAACACCTGCTGGAGTTCCTCATCCATGGTCGGGTCATAGCCCCACAGCAGCCGGTTACCCCAGGCCCAGGTGCCACAGCCCATGGGGGGCAGACTTAAGGTGGGCCGGGGGTCAGCAGCGGCGGAGGTTTGAGGGAGAGCCATGGGGAAAAGAACCAGATGACCAGATCAAGACTAGGCGGACCGTCGTTCAGGATTGTACCGGATTTAGATCGTTCATTTTTGCCCCTGCAGCGGTTCCGGCAGGGTCATATCTGGCGGGGTATAGCCACCGTAAAGGCCATGGCTACGCTGAATGACCTGGTTCAGGGCAGCGGCATGGACGGCCCCTCCATACCGGGGTAGGGCAATGCGGGTCATATAGGCGGGAGAGTAGAGATGGTTGAAGTGGTGGCTGACAGCAGGGAGGGTAAGGCGGTGACCCTCAAAATCAAAATGCAAATCGAGGGTTCCGTCATGGCCCGAGGTAAACGTCGGTCGATGTTGCAGCACCAGCCGCTTCGAGAGGGATAGCTCCGACCCCTTTGCCATCAGCACGGCGATGGGGTCTCCCTGGACCGTGATGGCCTCATCAACAATGGCAACCGGTTCCCTGGCATGGGCCACATTGCCCGGCGGGGTATCTGCCGGGGGCAGGGCGACGGCAACCAGCAGCCCAGTCAGGGTGGCGTGCACCTGGGAGGCCAAAGGTAAATTTAGGGGAAAGCGGTTCTGGGGCCAGTTGGCCAGGCGAAAGTCCTGCAGCGCCAGACCATGCAGGACGTTGGTTCCCACCAAACCATCGGCCCCGGCTACCCGCTTGATGTCCCCCCGGTACTGGTCAATCAGGGGTAGCCAGGCCAACTGCTCCGGCGGCAGGGACGAGGGGGGATGGCCAACGGTCAGGTTGAAGCTGGTGTTTAGCACCTGGGCCAGGGCAGGAAAGTCCCACAGGTTCAGCTGGTTCTCCGACACCAGATTGAAATGCATCTGCCCCATAGCCGACAACACTGGCGCTTCCTCCGGCGTCGTCGCCATCAAATCGGGGACCAGATAGTTTTGACCATAGGCTTTAATCAAACTGCTGTTATACCAGTGAACGTTCATATCGGGCATGTCCCGAAGAAAGGGCATCACCCCCTGCAGAAACCGCCGATATTGAGGATCCTGTGGATTGGCCGGGCGAAACTGGGCCTGGGCCAGATCACTAAACCGCCGAGTGAATGCCACAGAGAGACGAATTAAGGCTTCGGTACTGATGTCAAGATGGTGGGCCTGCAGTGCCCGGAAAACCGCAGCTTCCTGCTGGTTCATGGCCTGATAGCCTTGCAGAAGCTGCTGCTGACGGTTCTGAAGGGCTTGCATATCCGCCCGGGGGAGGTCCAACCGCTGAGCCAGCACGGGCCAAAGCTGGGGGTTCAGCGCCTGATCGTTGAAGAGCAGTGTCAGCAGGTTGGTTTCCTTTAGCCCCGGGGAATTTTCCCGGAAGAACTGGAGAAAGTCTGCCCGGGCCAGGGGATAACTCTCAGCCGCCGATAGCCCTGCCGTCAGTCCCTCGTGGCGGGTGGCATATATGCCGAGCAGGTGAGCCGTATCCATCTGCCGCACCGATTGCCGGTTCAGGGCAGGGGTGATGCCCATGGCGGTGAAAAATGACTCATCTTGATAATGGTCAATGGCCTTAAGAAGGGCAGGACCATGGCTCCTGGCCAGATCCCGCAGCTGCTGGAGGTACTGCCGTTCCCGGTGGCGCTGTTGATGGAACTGCTGCTGATACTGCACCGCGGCCTCTTCCACCGGGGCAGGAAACAGCGAAATACCCCGGTCCACCAGATGGGCAATGCTGAGGGCATGGGCCCCAGGGGTATCTTCGGCGGCGGTGGGGGTGGGCAGCGGCAGTCGCCCCAGTACAATCGTCGTGCTGGTGGTGGGACTTTCGGTGTAGTTGGCTTTAACCTGGGCTGCTTCGACCTGCTCAATTGCCTTGAGGCGGGCCAGTCCGGCGGCTGGGGTAGCCAACAGCGCCCGCAATAAATATTGCTTATTCGTCAGGGCCAGTTCTTGCTCATAGAAAGAGTGCACCGTGCCCTCGGGCTCCATCTCTAGCCGCCGAAAAAAGGCATCCCCCAGGGTGACCAGATGTATCTCCAGCAGCGGACGTACCACCGCAAGGTCCACGTCGGCCTGAGCCGCCGCCGCCAGCAGCGCCGGAAAGAAAATCTGCTGGTAGTAGGCATCGGTATCGAACCAGCCCCGGGTCAGCAGGGGGAGATAGTCACCCCGCTCCAGGCCAGCAGCAATCAATGGTAGGGCCGGGTTGCGCTGCAGCAGCCAGAAAAACTTGGGGTCCAGCACCGACTGTTGCCCTGGAGGTAAAGCCTGGCGGATCTGCTGGTAGGCGGCCTCCGAAAGAGGGGGTACCGTCACCCCATTGGCCAAGACAAAGGTTGTGCCCGTCTCAGTTTTAGTGAAGGTCGATCCTTCCAGAAGGCTAATTTTTTCCCGAGGTTCTACCCCCGTCAGAGCAATGAATCCACCCCGCTGGATTTCTGCCATAAACTCCTGAATCCCTCGACGCAGACTTGTTTGAAGGGCTTCCTGACGAGGATCGAGCCGGGCCTGAGGTGCCATCGCCCCCCCTTCTGAGACAGGTACTGGCGCACAAGCGCGCATCGACAACACTACCCCCAGGGCTCCCAGCGTGCCCCAAAAGGTAACCGTCGTCAGGCATCCTCGCCAGAGGTATCGGAACATGTTCCGCCGATTCAAATCTGAAGTGCATCAGGGTGGGAAGCGGGCCGCCTCCCTATCTGCCTGGCGCAATTCTATCACCAGGGACAGCCAGGGAAGGTCCCGGCTGTTTCAACCACCTTCAGCCCTGGATACTGCAGCGATGGCGATTGGCCGATGAAAGATGGAATCAAGTTTTTGACCCTGGCCTCACTCCGTCAGAAAAAAGACCCAAAAAAAAGCTGCTGGAGTTAACTCCAGCAGCGGTCTTTTCAGTCGGAAGAGACAGGTTGAAAACAAGCGATAAGGCTAACCCAGCACCACCCCAGACAGAAAGGCAGCCCCCACTCCGGCCAGGGTGAACCCGGCAAACCGCAGGTTCAGGGAAGGGGTGTTCTCCGCAGCTCCAAAGCGCTTAGCGACCCAGTAGGATCCCAGGGCAATGGCCATCTGAATGGAGGCAAAGCCCGCCAGGTAGGCCATGATTGGGGCCATGTCAGCGCCGATGACGGCTTCACCGTAGGCGTAGCCGTGGAATAAACCAGCTAACGCCGCCAGGCCTACGACAACCAGAGTTTGAGGCTGTTGCCGCATGGCCAGCAGCACCCCAAACAACAGCACCGATGCTGAGATGAAGAATTCTGGAACAGGCAAATTAACGCCCATCAGATGCCCCAGAGTTCCCATCAAAGAAGCCAGCACAAACCCTACGGGAATGCTCAGCCCCCGCCCCATGCAGGCCGCCAGCAGGCCAGCGGTAATTACGAAGGCCAGGTGGTCGAGGCCAATGACGGGGTGCCCCAGCCCAGACAAAAAGCCTTCAAACGCATTGGTCGGGGTTTTGCCGTCGAAGGGGTGGTGGGCCAGGGCCGGAGCGGCGAAGAACAGCCCGGCGGTAGCCACAATCCCTAAACTTGCCAGCTGCTTCATGGTTAACGGCAGCACTTTGATCGCTTTAGACTGGAACATTGGCATCCTCTCAGCATGGGGTGAACGGAACAATAGCAATAGCCTTACCATTTTTTGTAGGGCAGAAACTTGCCGCACATGATAATTTTGACCCGATCTCCTTTGGGATCCTCTTCTTTTTCCACATCAATGGTGAAGTCGATGGCGCTCATGATACCGTCGCCAAACTTTTCATGCACCACGGTTTTAATCGGCATGCCGTAAACCTGCATGATTTCGTAAAAGCGATAGATCAGCGGGTCGGTGGGAATAACAGGCTCCAGGGAGCCCTTCAGGGGACATTCCGTCAACGGCTCAATCAAGGAAGGGTCAGCCCCAATGGCTTCCACAATTTTGGTGGCTTCTTCTTTGGATGCACTGGCCTGGCGATAGATCACAGAAGCAATCCAGACTTCGTCGCAGCCGACCTTGGCTTCCAGGTCAGCAAAGGTGAGGCCAGCGGCTTTTTTGGCCGCCAGCAGCTTTTCGGTAATTGCGGGAATTGCCATAGTTTCGATCCTCTTGGTTACGTCAATGTTGGAAAGGGGGTTCGGGTAAGCAGGCTGTAGGTTGGGTGCAAAGGAGTGGACGCTGTTGGCGAATTCCGTAAATGCCGTGGTTTCCCTCTTCCCCCAGCCCCTACTCCCAAAATGGGAGCAGGGGGGTAGGAGCTTTCAAAGTCCCTCTTCCAATCTTGGGAGAGGGATTTAGGGAGAGGGACAAGCTGGGCTCAGAATAATTTTGCCAACAGCATCAACGGAGTGGAACCCAACAGGTGGAATAAACCGGTTTTGCTCCAGCCAAGGGGGATGGTGGGCAGTGCCCACCCTACGGGCTCATCCACCCCTCCACCCCTCTACCCGCCCACTCGCGCCGCTTCCACCGCCCGGGTCTCGCGGAAGAGGTGGTCTTCCATCTCAGCCTTGAGGCTGTGGTAGGCGGGGTGCTGGTCGATAGTCTCCCGGTTGCGGGGCCGGGGGAAGGGCACTTCCAGGATTTCGTCGACCCGGGCGGCGGGGCCACGGGTCATCATGACGATGCGATCGCTCAGCAGCAGGGCTTCTTCGATGCTGTGGGTAATCATGATCACCGTTTTGCGCTGCTGTTCCCAGATGCGCTCGATTTCGTCCTGCAGAAAGCCGCGGGTCAGGGCATCGAGGGCTCCGAAGGGCTCATCCATCAGCAGAATTTGCGGATTGATCGCCAGGGCCCGGGCGATGCCCACCCGCTGCCGCATACCGCCAGATAGCTCATGGGGGTGCTTTTTCTCGGCCCCTTCCAGGCCCACCAGCTGAATGTTCTCCTTAATGGTGCGGGTCATCACCTTGGGAGACATCTTGGGATGCACCGTTTCGACGGCGAAGCGAATGTTTTCTTCCACCGTCATCCAGGGCATCAGAGCGTAGTTCTGGAACACCATGCCCCGGTCTGGACCCGGTCCTGCAATGGGGTGCCCGTTGAGCAGAATTTCCCCCTGGGTAATGTCAGACAGACCGGCAATCATACCCAGCAGGGTAGACTTGCCGCAGCCGGAAGGGCCAATGATGGAGACAAAGGTATTGGGCTCG
>CAZPYG010000057.1:0-31013 GCA_964590465.1 uncultured bacterium
TAAGTGGGGTGGGTGAGGTAGTTTGTAGGGGCGTACGGCGTGCGCCCAGTTTTGGATTTTCACGAAAGTAATGGTCTGGGGCCACGGTTGGGGAGGAACTGTAGCGTGGGTTAAGCCGTAGGCAAATCATGTTGTGGACAAGGAAATCTGGCGCTGGCCGAACCCCCCAGCAGAGCAATTCGCGGCAAAGGTTTGGCGCTATCCAGATGCAGGCATGGGTGAGCCATTGTCCCAGAGGCCGATGTTGAAACCAACATCGAACAAGAGAGATTCAACCTGAGATCGCACCTCCTCTGCCACAAACAGAGCTACTCCTCCCTCAAAGAAATGATTCAGCCGCATGAACGACTGGGCCAGCACATGGGGCGGTTGCAAATGTAGACCATCCCAGCCGAAGTGGGGGTAGGTGTCGAGCACGGCAAAAAGGCTCTTGGCCTTACCCTGTAAATGTCCCGCCAGCAGGGTAAAGTGCCCCACCGCCCAGTCAGGGGGGGGAGGCGTTATGGGGATGCCATCAAGATACGCCTGTAAATCAGCCAGGGAAGGGTTGGCACCCCAAAAGTAGCTGGTGTGAGAATTGAGCAGCGGTACCATTTGCCATTCAGGATGCTGCTGACTGGGTTCCAAAAGGGTTTGTAGCCCTGTTTCCCAGTCGCCAATTTGCAACGGCAGCAGGCAAAAGCGACCTCTACTCAGGGTCTCCGTCGCCTGCATGAGTCCGGCGATGGAGGTCCCAGACGCATCAATATCCTGGGTCGTTGGGATGAGATCGTACCCCATTCCCAAACGAGACTTTGCTCCAGCGGGCAGCCAATCAGCAGGATCACCTTCACGGGGAACCACCGTGGATGCCGCCATGGCAACATCCACCGCTGATAACGTAACACCACCGTAAACATTCAAAAGCAGCGCGACCCAGTAGGGACCGCAGAGGTTATCGGGCTGCTGCCCAGCCTGCCGGTGCGGTGTTCGCAGCCGATCAAGGTAGGGCAAAAGGTTGATTTCGGAAGGAATCTGCACGGTCAAAATGATTGCGACAGGAAAAGCATCTGCAACTTCCCCTCCCGGGAGGGGGGCCCAGAATCCAGGGTGAGTCAAACAGCAACCGTAGGCGGTGCATTGCGGCTCCAAGACCGGCGCTGGGATCGATCGCTAAAGCCCGTGAGCTGCGAATGTACCCTACGCCGAATGTCACTGAAATAAGCTGAAATTCACCCTCGCTAATGGCCAAAAGCCTTGATCTGCCGTAGGGTGGGCACTGCCCACCAGTCTTAATTCAGTGATATTCCATCCTACGCCCGACTAACCGCCAGGATCGATTCACCCAGGGGATCGTTGCAATAATCGGCCAGGTGAGGGCTGCGATAGCCGTCCTTGCGCCACAGGATGGGGAAGAATGTTTCGTCCATTTCGGTGCTGCCGACCCGCTTGTAGCGCCCGTAGATGTAGCCCGGCGGGTTGGTGGCATGGAACTGAGCCGAGGCGGGAATCGTGTGTAACCCAATGCTGTGGAACATGCCCTCGGTGCGGGTGGTGGGGCAGAGGCCATGCCAGGTGCGGCCATGGTGGAAGGCGCAGCCCCCGGCCGGAACTTCCACCACCACCAGTTCCGGGTTGGGCACTCCGGCATTTTCGGCGGCCTGCAGCATGGCCCAGCGGTAGTCTTTGGTGGGGGCGTGGAACTCTCCGGCTACATTATTTAAAGGCCATTGATGGGAACCCCGAGCATAGACCAGGGTACCTTCGGCGGCACTGGCATCATCCAGGGCGACCCAGCAAGTCATCATGACGGCGGGGTCCAGGTAGTCCACGTAGGCTCCATCCTGATGCATGGCCACCGCCTGGGCCCCGGGGGGCTTCATCCACAGGCTGTCCTGGCCAATTCTGGCCCCATCCCACCGGGCCAGGGTGGCGGAAATGCGACCAATTTCTGCAGAGAGGACCAGGCTGGCGATGGTGCGATCGCACTTCCAGCCGTTGCAGATTTCCCGGGTAATGTCGGGCAGGCTCATGCGGGGTCGCCAGTGCCATTCGTCAGGAAAGATTCCTGTCTCAAATTCGCCGTGGAATATCGGTTCCAGGCGACTGGCCAGACGTTGGGCCAATTCCAGGGGCAGAAAGTTTTCCAGAATCAAAAACCCGTCTGACTCAAACTGCTGAATCTGTTCCTCAGTGATTTGAATCGGTCGATAGGTTTGCGCCAAATCTTGCAGGGATTCGTTCATGGGAAAAAGCGATGCAGAGTTGACAAATTCGGGGCAGGCATATGTACTTGTCATGATAAGTTCTTCCGCCAAATATTATGTGTCCATCGTTACCTAACCTCGAATCCCCCATGACTTTTACCGTGGAGCCGGGCCATCTACACATTGCCACCAGCGATTTCGACGCTCGTCCCATGAGCTATCTCACCCCCGATGGGCAACGCACCGGCTACGAACCTGAGTTGGCCCGTCAGATTTGCCAACGGTTGGGGCTGGTGCCGGTCTGGCATAACCTGCCCATGGCAGAGTTCTATAGCTGCCTTGGGACTGGCAACTACGATGTGGTCTGGTTTAACCAGGCCGTTATCGATGAGCGCCAGCAGGTCGTCACCTTTACCCTTCCCTACGGGCTGTTTGACGAAGCAGTGCTGGTTCGGGCCAACAGCGGCATTACCTCCGTTGAAGATTTGCAGGGCAAGCGGGTCGGTGGCCTGGCCGACAGCACCAATATCGCTTTGGTAAATACCTTTCCCGGGGCCACGGCAGTTCCCTTCCCCGGCAGCGATAAAGTTCTGCCGGAAATGCTGGCTGCCCTGCGAGCCGGAGAAATCGACGGTTTGATTGATGACGAACTGGTGCTGGTGGTTGCAGCAGAGGAAGATGCGTCCCTGCAATTGGCCTTTACCCTGCCGACTAAGATGCCCTTTGCAATCGCCACCCCCCCCGGCCAGGAAGATCTGCTGAAAGCCCTCAATACCACCCTGGATGAAACCATCGCCGACGGCACCATGGCTGAACTTTGGGCCAAGTGGATTCCCTGGAAGCCGTTTCCCTTTACTTAAGGCTAAATCCTACGGGGAGTCAGTCCCGTTTCGGTCAGCACAGTCTGCAAAGCCGTCTGATACTGGTAAGGGGACCTGCAGGTAAAATCCCCCTGTTCTCTTTTGACAGTGAGGACAGGGGGAAAGCCAAACCTAGAATGCGCAGACTACTTTAGGCCGTCGCCCACCCATCAGGTATCAGGTACCGGCGCACAAAGCCTATCGGTAATAGTCTCCTGCCTGGATAGGAATGACGATGGGATCTGCAACCCCTTAGGTGGTTGGCATCGTCGCGGGTCTGACCTGAGGTGTTTTCTGGGTTCTATTCAGTGGGTCCATATAAGCTTCCATCCGCTTGAAGATCAGGGATGCAACGGAGGTCATAACCAGGTAAACAATGGCCACTGCCAGGTAAATTTCAAAGGCCCGATAGGTCGTAGCGACCACTAACTGTCCCTGGCGAAACAGTTCTTCAAACCCAATCACTGCGGCCAAACTTGTGTCTTTGATTAAGGTAATAAACTCGTTACCCAGCGGGGGCAAAATGCGCCGAAAGGCTTGGGGAAAAATCACATACCGCATGGACTCTACAGGGTTCATGGCTAACGATTCAGCCGCTTCCCACTGACCCTGATCAATAGACTGAATGCCGCCCCGTAAAATTTCAGCGAGATAGGCGGCAACATTGAGGCTGAGAGCGAAAATTGCCGCCAAGAAACGATTAAAGCTGATGTCAAAACCCAGGCTTTGGAATAAAGCAGGTAGGCCGAAATAGATCATGAACAGCTGCACCAGCATCGGCGTGCCCCGAAAGAAATCCACATAAATCCGGCACAGCAATCGCAGCGGTTTAAAGGGAGAGATCATGGCGAAGGCAATCAGGGAGCCCCCAATTAGCCCGAAGAAGAAGGAAAACGCCGTCAACATGAGCGTTACTCCGGCCCCTTTCATCAGATTCTGGAATAACCGTCCCCAGTTAAAACTACTCTGGGTGGCGGCGGTCAGGGCCGGAGCGACCTGGGGCAAAATGGGTGGGTCAGAAACAAACCACTTGCGATAAATTTGGGCGTAGGTGCCGTCTTGAATCAGTTGATCAATGGCAGCATTCACCTCCCCGAAGACCTCAGAGTTCTTGGGAATGGCAATGCCGTAGTACTCCTGGGTGACTAACTCACCAACAATTTTGACCCCCTGTAAATTGGCTTCATTAATGGCAAATAGCGTGGCTGGCAGGTCATTGACGACGGCATCAACCCGCCCATTTACCAGTTCCTGCAGCGCCAGGGGGGCACTGTCGAAGGTGCTGACCGAGGCCCCCTCCACGGAATTGGCCTGTTCAGCGCCGGTGGTGCCAATCTGAACCGCAATTCCTTTGCCCTGTAGGTCTTCAAAGGACTCAATTTCGTCATTGTCCTCCCGCACGGCAATGGCTAATCCCGCTTCAAAGTAAGGCCTGGAAAAATCAATGGTCTGGGCTCGCTCGGCGGTGATGGTCATGCCGCTGATAGCGGCATCAATGGTGTTGGACTGGAGGGCCGGAATCAAACCATCAAAGGGCAGACTGACAAACTCAATTTCTCGGCCAGCGGCTTCCCCAATCGCATTCATCAAGTCGACATCAAACCCAATCAGGTCTCCCGAAACATCATCCTTCATTTCGAAAGGTGGAAAAGTGGGTTCGGTGCCAACCTCCCAAACTGTCGGAGCATCCTGGGCCAGGCCCGGCAAAAAACTAAATCCAAGGGTCAGAATTGCAGAGAAGAAAGTAGTCAAGCAGAGTTTAAGCCAGCGAGATCGACGAATAAACACCATGGGCATGAAGGGAAAAACCAAAAACAGCAGATAACCCTCTACAGCCGGACAGCATCAAAGAAAGGGCCAACTTTGATGAGCAGTGGAGTTCCATAGAATCCATAGAAGAGTCTACAGATTGGGGTATTGTTTCACCAGTCAACCATTTTTTTCTTCAAATCCAAGTTTCTTAATCTTTTATTACTGAAATAATTTTCGCCGTCACTGTACAAGATTATGAGAATATAAAAATGTTCTCGTCCATACAGATTGAGGGGCGTCAGAAATGCTTCTCTGGTTAGGCTAATCTACCCAATACACAACTGATCAGTCGTTTATGGCTACCCCAGCACCTGTTATCGCCTGTCAAGATTTGCACAAAAGCTATGGCTCTTTAGAAGTCTTAAAGGGAGTCGATGCCATTTTTCAGAAGGGAGATGTGGTGTCCATTATTGGCCCTTCAGGCTGTGGCAAAAGTACCTTTCTACGCTGCTTGAATCGACTCGAAAGCATCAACAAAGGTACCTTAGAGGTGATGGGGCAGAATGTTTCAGATCATAAACTTTCCTGGCAGACGTTGTTCGACCTGCGTCGTCAGGTGAGCATGGTGTTTCAGCATTTCAACCTGTTTCCCCATCTAACGGTGCTAGAAAATTTGATGCTGTCTCCTCGGAGAATTTTGAAGTTTTCGGAAAAAGACAGTCGTGAACTAGCCCTGCAATATCTGACTAAGGTGGGTCTGGGAGACCGGTCCGAAGCCTACCCCCAACAGCTTTCCGGGGGGCAGAAGCAGCGGGTCGCCATCGCCCGTAGTCTGTGCATGAAGCCCGAGGCCATTTTGTTTGACGAACCCACCAGCGCCCTGGACCCAGAACTGGTCGGTGAAGTGCTCGGCGTCATGCGCCAACTGGCTGAAGAAGGCATGACAATGGTAGTTGTTACCCACGAAATGCAATTTGCCCGAGAGGTTTCCAACAAGGTGTTGTTCTTCAATGCAGGTATTGTTGAAGAACAGGGAGAACCTAAAGACATGTTCGCTAATCCCCGCAGCGAGAGACTTCAGTCCTTTTTGCGACGGATGACTAACTAGCAAGCTAGGGACTTTGAACCGCTGAATTCTTGCTATAGCTCTTCAATGGCCAGGGAAACTCTATCCCCGCCCACTTCTCGCATCTCTCCCAAAAACTGCATGACCTGCTCGTAGGGTAAATCCTGGTTGGGCAGTAAAAACACCACATTATCAGGGTTACGGCTCAGGTAACTCTCCATCTGCCCCGGCAGGGAAGCCATGTCGATGGGCTGGCCGTTCAGTTCCACCTGGCTCTCTCCCACCAGTCCCACAATGAACGGGTCCGCAGGTAGAGGCGGAGGTTCGGCGTTCTGCTCCTGCTCGCCAGGGAGCTGCACCTCAATGAACTGTTCACTGCCGAGGGTCATGGTGATCATGACGAAAAAGGCCAGGATTCCCATCATCACGTTGAGCATGGGAATCAGGTCGACCTGGGGCAGTTTGGAACTTTGCTGCTGCTTAAACCGCATGGCAAAAAAGTGATACTAACGCTCTAAACTGCGGCTCTAAACCGCTGCTCTAAACCCCACCGGCAGATCTGCTCCCTTGCCCCCTGCCCTCACCAAGTAGCCCTGGGAGGAACAGCCTTAAACTCGCTCGGCTGGCATCGCACTACCGGGAAAATCACCGTGGCGGGTTGGTTCCGCCCCTAGCTTAGCGGGTTCATACCAGTACTGGCGGTAAATCAGCTCTAGCTCGTTACCGGCGTCAGAAAAATAGTCAATTTGCTGCGCCTGCAGGGTGACCAGGACTCGAAACACCAGCAGGGCCATAATCGCCACTACCATACCAGCGGCGGTGGTAATCAGAGCTTCCCCAATCCCAGAGGCGGCGGCACTGGCCTGTTCACCGGTTCCTCCCCCGCCGATGTTGAGGTTACCAAAGGTCGCGATTAAACCGGTAACCGTCCCTAACAGGCCCAGCAGGGGAGCCACGGCCACAATCGTTTCGAGGATTTTGTCGCCTTTGCGCATGCGGACAAATTCCTTATCGCCGGCAGTTTCCATGGCCAGACGAAAGGTCTCGGGGGAAGGACGGGTCAACCGCAACGGTGCCAGCAAAAACCGACCAATGGGCAAATCCTGGGCCTGACTGGCAATCTTGGCGGCCTGGGTGAGATCCCGTCGGGCGGTCTCGAGTACCCGATTCACCACCTCTCCTTCTCGCCGCAGCAGTCGGGTCCAGAACAAAGTCCGCTCCAGGGCCGTGGCAATGGTCAATACAGAGCAACCCATAATGGGCACCATGACCGGGCCACCTTTTGCCAGAAAATCTAAAACAGTTGACATGACCTGTGAAATTAACCTGCAGCAGGGTTTTGCGAGAAAGGAATCGACATTCGCTTCCCTAGCCTAGCGAAAGGCTGGGCGCGCCAAATTAAGGGACGGAAATTTGGTGTTTAAGAAAAAATTAATCCAGGTAATCGCTTTGATTTAATATTAACCGCCCTAATCGTCATTCCCAGCCCCAGACTGGCCGGTGGCCCCGGAGGGAGTTCCGGCAGCCACCGGGGTCGGGTTACCCATCGGTCTTTCCTGCCAGTTCAGGTTGCCATCGGGGTCAACCCTGACCAGGACAGAATCAAAGGCCTCGTTGCCTGCGGTCACCCCCCCGACAATGGCACATTCAAATCGGTCCCCCGGCTGATTAACCCGGTAGAGTTCGCTGCCACAATCCACCAATGGCCGCTTGCTGAAGGCTTTCGTCAACCCCTCCTGAATGTTGTCTTCTACCTGAGCCAGGTTGAGCATGACCCGAGAATTGGGCACCTCCCAGGTAACCTTTCCCTGGGCATCCTCCTGGGTGACATTGATCGTAAAGGTTCCTTCTGGTTCCAACTCCCCCACGCAGCGAAAATAGGCTCCAGCTTGAGGAGTGACATCATCCGGGCAGCGAACTTCCCCCATGGCCAGCCTTCTCCCCTGGCGTTCGATGTCAGCTTTAATTTCACTTTCGATGGAGGCCATGTTCAGAGGCGAACCACAGGCCGTTATGCCGAAGGTTCCCAGGAGAATAAGTCCTAATCCAACCGCCTGGGGCGATCCGCGATCGCAGTCCACCATACCCCCACCTCCACGCTTTTCGCCTGTCATTATGTCACCCCCAACCTAAACCCTGTGAGCAAAGAATGTTTAGCATCCCAACTGGCTTCCTCGCCCCAAGACCTTACCGTCATCCATAATAAAAGATAGACCCTTAACACTCGTTCACAATGGCAAGAGATTTACGTCAATTTTTGTCCCTCCTGGAGCAGCGAGGCCAACTCCGACGCATTACGACCCCTGTGGATCCTGACCTGGAACTGGCGGAAATTGCCAATCGCCTGCTGCTGGCGGGGGGGCCCGCCTTGCTATTCGAGAACGTCAAGGGTGCTTCTATGCCTCTGGCCATCAATGTCATGGGCACGGTAGAACGGGTTTGCTGGGCCATGAACATGGACCACGTGGCGGAGCTGGAAACCCTGGGGGAAAAACTGGCTTTGCTGTACCAACCTCGTCCCCCCAAAAAAATCTCCCAGGCCGTAACCCTGGGCAAGGCCCTGTTCGATGTGGTCAAAGCGAAGCCCCTGCGGGATCTGCTTCCCCCCTGCCACCAGGTGGTGCTGAAGGATGATCAGGTCGACCTGACCAAAATCCCTCTACTCCGGGTCTACCCTGGCGATGCTGGCAAGGTGATTACCCTGGGCATCATGATCACCAAAGATCCGGAAAACGGCATTCCCAATGTGGGAGTCTACCGCCTGCAGCTCCAGTCCAAAAACACCGCAACCGTTCAGTGGCTTTCGGTGCGGGGCTGTAGCCGTCACCTGCGGAAAGCGGCAGAACGGGGTCAGAAGCTGGAGGTTGCCATCGCCATCGGCGTCGATCCCCTGCTGATCATGGCCGCTGCCACGCCGCTGCCCATTGATCTATCAGAATGGCTATTCGCCGGACTCTACGCCGGTAAAGGCATCCATCTTGCTAAATGTAAAACCGTAGATCTGGAAGTTCCTGCCGATGCCGAAATCGTGCTTGAAGGCACCGTCACCCCGGGCGAGACTGCTGTGGATGGCCCCGCTGGTGACCATATCGGCTACTACGGTGGTGTCAATGAACAGGCTCCCCTGTTGCGGTTTCACTGCATGACCCAGCGCAAAAATCCTGTCTACATGACGACCTTCAGCGGTCGGCCTCCCAAGGAAGACGCCATGATGGCCATCGCCCTGAATCGTATCTATAACCCCATCCTGCGGCAGCAGGTGCCCGAAATTCAGGACTTCTTTTTGCCCATGGAAGGGTTGAGCTATAAGGCAGCGATTCTCTCCATCGACAAAGCCTATCCTGGTCAGGCAAAACGAGCCGCCTTTGCCTTTTGGTCCGCTTTACCCCAGTTCAGCTACACCAAGTTCGTGATTGTGGTGGATAAGGCCATCAATATTCGGGACCCACGCCAGGTGATGTGGGCGGTGACCTCCAAGGTTGATCCGGCGAGAGATGTCTTTATCTTGCCGAATAACCCCTTCGACCGTCTTGACTTTGCTACGGAAAAGCCAGGCCTCGGCAGCCGCATGGGCATTGATGCCACCACTAAGGTTTATCCAGAAACCGATCGGGCCTGGAGTGACGAACTCAAGCCTGACCCTGATACAGCTGCCCTGGTGGACAAGCGCTGGGCGGAGTATGGTCTATCGGACATTAACCTGACGGATGTTGACCCCAACCTGTTCGGGTACGATATCTGAACCGTACCCAAAACTTCCGGCAAATCTCCAGCAGATTTCCAAGATACTCATCCCCCACAGGGTGGGCAGTGTCCCCCAGCCTCCATTCTTTGCAGCAACAAGCTCCAGGAAAATTCTGAGGCCCTGACTGTCAGCTTTTCAACCCATAACCTTGTCCGTTCACCTACCAATCCGGAAAGCTGTTGTGACTAGATTTCTGATTGCCCTAATCATCCCCCTGTACCTGGCCCTGGCCAGCCTTCCTGCATCCGCTTTAGCCGGTGAGGTGCTACTCTGTCGCTCGGTAGAAGGCCATCAGGTCTGTGTCCTCTCAATCAAGCGCAGCGCCAAAAACTTCTGGGAATATCGGGTTCAGCTCAGGGTGGATGGACAGCCTCAACCCCAGGAACGGTACGACTGCCGCCGAACTCTGCGCCCTGGGCCAAATCCTCAACAACCTTCGACCCAGGCCCTGCATCAACTGGTTTGCGGCCTGATGGAACGTTAGTTCTCTTCTATCCTATGGGTGTGGGGCAACCTTTGGTAGTAACCAGGGTAGAACCCCGGTCTAGTGCTCAGGGTTTTACCTCTAGATAAACCAAAACCGTTTTTGCTGGGTTAGAGAACTTTGGGGTCTTGATACATCCCACCCCTGTTTCAGGATGATCTATCCGATCTGGCCATAAAAAAGCGAGGATCGTTTTTGCGATCCTCGCTTTCAGTTATTCAAGCCAGCAAACTACTGGACTGTTTCGGTCCTAAGCCCTAAACAGCAGCGGTTTCCTTGGTTTTGGCATCCAGTTCGCCTTTAGCGTACTTCACCGCGTAGTAGTCAACGGTTTGCTGTTTGATCTTGCTAGCATTGCCAGCGGTCCAGAAGGCCTGGTAGCGCTCAGCACAAACCTGCTTCATGTACTTGATGGCAGGCTTCATGAAGTGGCGAGGATCGAAGTTGGAAGGATCCTGAGCTGCCGCTTCACGGATAGCCGCAGTGATGGCCAGGCGATTGTCGGTATCGATGTTGACCTTACGCACCCCGCTCTTAATGCCCTTCTGGATTTCTTCCAGAGGTACACCGTAGGTTTCGGGAATGCTACCGCCGTATTTGTTGATCATGTCCAGCCATTCCTGGGGCACAGAGGAGGAACCATGCATCACCAGGTGGGTGTTGGGCAGACGACCGTGGATTTCTTCGATGCGGCTGATGGCCAGAATTTCACCGGTGGGCTTACGGGTGAATTTGTAAGCGCCGTGGCTGGTACCAATAGCTACGGCCAGAGCGTCAACCTGGGTTGCTTCCACGAACTGAACCGCCTCATCAGGGTCGGTCAGCAGTTGCTCCTTAGACAGGGTGCCCTCGAAACCGTGGCCATCTTCCTTGTCACCGCTCATGGTTTCCAGAGAACCCAAACAGCCCAGTTCACCCTCGACGCTAGCGCCGATGGAGTGGGCTACTTTGACCACTTCACGGGTGACGTTAACGTTGTACTCAAAGCTGGCGGGGGTCTTCGCGTCGGCTTCCAGAGAGCCATCCATCATAACGCTGGTGAAGCCATTCCGAATCGCGGAATAGCAGGTGGCAGGAGAGTTCCCGTGATCCTGGTGCATCACCACAGGGATATGGGGATAGGTTTCTACTGCTGCTTCAACCAGGTGACGCAGGAAATTTTCCCCGGCGTACTTACGGGCACCGCGAGACGCCTGCAGAATAACAGGGCTGTCAGTCTCATCGGCAGCTGCCATAATGGCCAGGATCTGCTCCAGGTTGTTCACGTTGTAAGCCGGAATACCATAGCCATTCTCAGCGGCATGGTCCAGCAGCAGCCTCATGGGGACAAGCGCCATAAATTCCTCCTAGTGTGTTCTTGCCTTCAGGCTTTCAAGACTTTCTACTATATAGGTAGCCTTACCCATCAATCTTAGGACAGATTGATCGACTATGACGAAATGTTTGGACAAGCTAAAGTCAAGCTTAAGCGATTCATTTAACCAATCCAGATAAATAGACAACATCTTGAAGGTTGCCCTTCGCCCCATCATACGCTAATGCTGCCAATCATAGGAATTTAGCCGCCTTGAAACGGCCTCTGTCATCGTTTCGGCCACCTACGACCACTTGTGGATAGTTTGCCTGAACTACTGGGCTCTAAAGTCTTGTTCCATAAGGGCTGCGGCGTCCTGGAGGCTAAGCTTACCTAGCTTGAGTGGCCGAAACGATGATTAACGCCCTTGAAACCGGGTCTAAAACCCAGTCAATGATCTCTAAAGGGTGAATTTATTTATAGGGTGCCATGGGAGTTGCACCAGGCATGGGCGAATGCAGTCTAGCGAACGCCTCAGCTGGCCGATTGGGGATTCATCAAGATTAAAAAATGGGTCGCCTGGGATTCGAACCCAGGACCAATCGGTTAAAAGCCGAGTGCTCTACCGCTGAGCTAGCGACCCGTAAACCCGTAGCCTGAGGCAGCGAATTAACGTTTATCTTCGTTGCCAGGCACGGTTACTAACTCTAGCACAAGGATTGTCCATTGCCTGCAAAAAAATCAGAAAAACGTTCACCGATTGCGCAGATGGTTTCAATATCCCCTCCCTAACCTGGTCACCAGGGGGCTTGAGGTTAAGCCATGGGCCATTTCCCTGAAGGGATCATCCACCTCCGCAACATCTCCATGACCGGATTCCACAATCCTAACGGGGAAACCCGGTCATAGGTTACAGAACGTAACCAATGGCTTGTCTTCGATCCTGAATAAAGTTTTAGTTTTAGATAATGTTAATAGCCTGACTTTTTGGCTATTTTTCTTGCCCAGCCTTCCCAGGGGTGCCTGAGCGGTCCTAGTGGCTGGGATGTTTTATGGTTGATGTGCTCTTTGGTAGTGACCTGAGTCTATGTTTCCGATTCATCGCCCTCGCCGTTTACGTCAGCATCCCCAGGTTCGCCGCATGGTGCAGGAAAACCTGGTCACCACTGCGGATTTGATCTATCCCCTTTTTGCCGTGCCCGGTGAGCAAATTGCTCAGGAAGTATCCTCCATGCCAGGGGTGTATCAACTGTCAGTGGACAAAATCGTAGAGGAAGCCAAAGAGGTGTACGACCTGGGCATTCCGGCGATTATCCTGTTTGGTATTCCCGAAGATAAAGACGCTGACGCCACCGGGGCCTGGCATGACTGTGGCATTGTTCAGAAGGCAACCACAGCGGTTAAAGCAGCGGTGCCTGATCTGGTGGTGATAGTAGACACCTGCCTCTGTGAATACACCTCCCATGGTCACTGTGGCTATCTTGAGGTGGGAGACCTCAGCGGGCGGGTGCTCAACGATCCGACCCTGGAACTGCTTAAGAAAACCGCTGTCGCCCAGGCCCAAGCCGGAGCTGACATCATCGCCCCCTCCGGCATGATGGATGGCTTTGTGCAGGCTATCCGCACCGGGTTGGATGACCATGGGTTTGAGTCTATGCCGATTTTGTCCTACGCCGCCAAGTACGCCTCCGCCTACTATGGCCCCTTCCGGGATGCGGCAGATTCTGCGCCTCAGTTTGGCGACCGCCGCACCTACCAGATGGACCCGGCCAACGGCACCGAAGCCCTCAAGGAAATTGAGTTGGATATTGCCGAAGGGGCCGACATGCTGATGGTCAAACCGGCCCTGGCCTATATGGATATTATCTGGCGAGTGAAGCAGGCTACCCATCTGCCGGTGGCGGCTTACAACGTTTCTGGGGAATATTCCATGGTTAAAGCCGCCGCCCTGAACGGTTGGGTCGATGAGCAAAAAGTCGTGATGGAAACCATGACCAGCTTTAAGCGATCTGGGGCAGACCTGATTCTGACTTACCACGCTAAAGATGTTGCTCGCTGGCTGGCCTAGGCTGCCGGTAGGGAGGCTAGGGTTCTACTCTGAGAATCAATTACAGGTCGTGATGCATGGGCCGAAGAACCACGGAACCTGGCCATATCTCATCACGATCTGGACTCAGGTTCTGCTGCTTAAGCGGGCATAAACCGCGGGTGATTTCTTAAAATCTTGCCTTCAAAGTGCCTGACCCAAAGGCTGAACTGGTCTGACTGTTTGGTACTGGCGAACTTGAGCGGTTCCTTGAGCAGCAGCGCGATGTAGTCATCTTTGGTGCGGACCACTATCGCAGTGCGTTCTCCATAGGCAATGGAAATATGCAAAAACCCATCTACCTTTAGGGAAGACATCAGTAAAGACTTTAAACCTAAAGCCTGAAAGACAAGTTGCACCCAATTGGTACTCTCGTTGTCCTTAGTCACGAAATATTCCTTTGGCAAACCACTGAGGTCAAAAATTGCTACCCCCAGAATGCTGTTCAAGATGGCATCTTGGGAAGACAGGATGGAAGCTGACTGGCGGCTATCAGAAAGGTTAGCTGACGTCATAGACCCTTAGGTGTAGCAAACTGGGTAAACCCCTCAACGCAGCTGAGTATTCTGCTGAAGAAGCAAGCTATCTCTGGCAGATGCAAAGCCGTATCTTTCTTTAAAGTACCCAAGTCACACTAGAAATAAAGAATCTTGCCGCAAGAGGTCGCAAATATCTGGGGGAAATTCCCTCGCCGTAGCTTTATCCATTCAGCCCCCCTCGCGACGGCTGAACCGCAGACCGGGGAGGAACGGCTTGGGTAATTTTCCGGACCCTTCAGGTTCTGCTAAAGACCGGCCAGAAGGGACGGGAATAAATTGCCCGCAAAACATTAAGGAAACCGTATAAGCTGATCCATAGTTCACAAAAAAACGTATCGTTTCAAAAGATGCGATATCGCCACTAAGTCCAAGTTCAGGGAAGCAGTTGTCTTACCAGCAAGCAAGTATTTCTGAACTTTGATCAGGCTGCTTACCTTCATCAGACTTGTCTTGTTTTATTAGGTTTAGCAATTTCTATGGCTGCACCAACAATCGAATCGGTCCTACACGAAAAACGCCTTTTCCAACCACCTAGCGAGTTGGCGGAGAACGCAGCAATCAAGAGCATGGAAGAGTATAAGGCTCTTTACGATCAGGCTGCAGCTGATCCAGAGGCATTTTGGGCAGAACTAGCTGAAAAAGAACTGCACTGGTTCAAGCCCTGGGAAACCACCCTCGACTGGCAGCCTCCCTTTGCCAAGTGGTTTGTGGGGGGCAAACTCAACATTTCCTACAACTGTTTAGATCGTCACCTGACCACCGATCGGCGTAATAAAGCCGCTCTGATTTGGGAAGGTGAACCCGGCGATTCTCGCACCCTAACCTATGCCCAACTCCATCGTGAAGTGTGCCAGATCGCAAATGTATTGAAGCAGTTGGGCGTCAAAAAGGGAGACCGGGTCGGCATTTATATGCCCATGGTGCCCGAGGCGGCCATTGCCATGCTGGCCTGTGCTCGCATCGGTGCTCCCCACACTGTCATTTTCGGTGGATTTAGTGCCGAAGCCTTGAAAGATCGGCTTCAGGACGCCGAAGCAAAAGTCGTTATTACCGCTGATGGTGGCTTTCGTAAAGATAAAATTGTGCCCCTGAAACCAGCGGTGGACCAGGCTCTGGCCAACAACAGTGTGCCCAGCGTCGAACATGTGCTGGTGGTCCAGCGGACTCAGGAAGCCGTTGACATGGTGCCCGATCGAGACCACTGGTGGCACGAACTTCAGGCCCAAGCTTCCGCCCATTGCCCGGCGGAAGAAATGGATGCGGAGGACCTGCTCTTCATTCTTTACACCAGCGGTACCACGGGTAAGCCCAAGGGTGTAGTTCACACCACCGGCGGTTACAACCTTTATACCCACATGACCTTCAAGTGGGCTTTTGACATTAAAGAAACCGATGTCTACTGGTGTACCGCCGATGTGGGCTGGATTACGGGGCACAGCTACATCGTTTATGGGCCGCTTTCTAACGGGGCCACCAGTCTGATGTACGAAGGGGTGCCCCGGCCCTCCAATCCCGGCTGCTTCTGGGATGTGGTGGAAAAGTATGGGGTCAACATTTTCTATACGGCCCCGACGGCCATTCGTGCCTTCATCAAGATGGGGGATGAACTGCCTAAGGCTCGGGATTTGTCTTCCCTGAGGCTGCTGGGAACGGTGGGCGAACCCATCAACCCGGAAGCCTGGATGTGGTACCACAGGGTGATTGGCGGTGAACGCTGCCCGATTATCGATACCTGGTGGCAAACCGAGACGGGGGGCTTTATGCTTACCCCTCTACCCGGGGCCATTCCCACGAAACCCGGCTCAGCTACCCTGCCCTTCCCGGGGATTCTGGCGGATGTAGTAGACCTGGATGGCAACCCCGTTGCCCCCGGCGAAGGTGGCTATCTGATCATCAAACATCCCTGGCCCAGCATGATGCGCACCGTCTACGGTAACGACGAACGGTTCCGCCGCACCTACTGGGAGCACATTCCCCCCAGGGATGGTCACTATGTCTATTTCGCTGGTGATGGTGCCCGCAAAGACGAAGACGGATATTTCTGGGTTATGGGCCGGGTCGACGATGTCATTAATGTGTCAGGACACCGCCTGGGCACCATGGAAATTGAGTCTGCCCTGGTGTCCCATCCAGCTGTGGCTGAAGCAGCAGTGGTGGGGCGCAAAGATGATATTAAAGGAGAAGATATTTTCGCCTTTGTTACCCTAGAAGGCCACTATAGCCCCAGCGATGAACTGAAAAATGAACTCAAGCAGCATGTAGTGGAAGAAATCGGTGCCATTGCTCGTCCGGGTGAAATCCAGTTTGCGGATGCCCTACCTAAGACCCGCTCTGGGAAAATCATTCGCCGCTTCCTGCGGAACTTAGCCAGCGGTGAAGCGATTGCGGGAGACGCGTCTACCATGGAGGATCAAAGCGTCTTAGATAAACTACGGCAAAGTTAATCCAGGCCCATTTAAGGCGGGTTGTCCCCCGGGAGGCATATCAAGGGCCTAACCAGCCTTAGTTTTGGGGATAGAGCAAGTCTCACCAGGAAAAAATACCGTAGGTTGATATAAATCACCCATGAAAATGGATGCCCATAGCCTTGGGGCATCCATTTTTTTGCCCATCCAAACTGCATATCAGGGCGAAAAACTGACCAGTGCCGAAGTTAATGTCCTTGGTTTTCCGATTCCCCCAGCTGCATAAAATGGTGAGCATTACAAGCCCCAAAAATTGTCACTACAAAGCTCGGAGAATATGTTAATATCCCTACTGATTCCAAATGTTTCGCCAGATATAGCGGATCTCACTCGGGTAAAGTACATCGCAAAGATCTCCCCATTTCCCTTATTAAGGTGGGCAAAGGTTGAACTCTTAAAGACAGGAAGTGGGGAGATCTAAAGTCAAGTAAATTTATAACTCTCGGAATCGAGAACTGCTATATGTGGGTCTAAATTCAGCCAGGTACCTCCTTAATTATCAGCTTATTCTCCCAGCTTCTGGTTATAAAAAATGCGGCCTTATCCGCCTGATTAAACGGGCAGAGGGGCGGTTTGAAATGTACTTTGATTCAAGTAGGATCGTCTGCGAAAGCCGGGTTTAAGCCCTTAAGGGTGCTTTGAATTTGACTGGTTTATCGTAAAATGTTTTTTCATCCTGTTAATCTATTACTCATTTTTTGACGGGTTGTCAACTTTAACCCGAGGACAAATGGGCTGAATTAAATCGTGCCTTTCGCGGATGACACTTGGCTAAAGTCTGATTATAATCAGTTTTGCGGTTGACTCAAAGGTCTGGCCAACAGCTGGTGGAATAGTCAACCTATGCTAGTTGCATTCATTCGCTCTGTAGCATGTCCTAAATGCTGCCCTGTTCTTCTTGATTTTTATTTGAAGGAATACCTCCAACGATGGCAGAATCCCCTAACCCTCTTCTGGGTAAAGCTCTCTTGCAGAAAGTAAAAGAGTTAGCCCATCTACCAAAAAGAGAAACTGCTCAAGCTTGTGGCTATTACACTCTCACAAAAGATGGAAAGATGAGGGTGAATTTATCGGGATTTTACGATGCCCTGCTAGAGGCAAAGGGCGTTATATTAGAACCAGAAAGCCGCAAAGATGGTCGGGGCAGAGAAGCGACCTATCAAATTACGGTTCACAAAAACGGCCAAATTGTGATTGGCTCAACCTATACCCAGGAAATGGGGCTAGAGCCCGGGGACGAATTTGAAATTAAGTTGGGCTACAAGCATATTCATTTGATTCAGCTGGATCAAGAGGGTTAGGGCAGCAATTCTCAGTAAGGCTTCGCTGGTTTAGCGAATGCCGCTCAGGCTGAGCCTGTCGTTGACGTAGCCTTCCCAGCGGGGAAGCCTCCATTCACCCTTCGACTGGCTCAGGGCGAACGGTACATTGTCTCAATTGAGAATTCCTGTTGGGGCTCCCTGCCCTTTGGTTCCCGACCCCACTTCGACGTAGCATTGAGGCTTATGCCTTAAAAATTTGGGTGGGATTATGGCATCCATTGCTGCGCTGGTGGGGTTTTTCGGGATCTGGTTAGGCCTGTGGGTGCCTTTGGCCATAATCGTAGCCAAGACCCAGAATTGGACCTGGACCTATCCTCCCCCCCAGGAGCAAAAAATCCCGCTGTTGTTACCTCTCTATGGAGTCGCTCCCCTGGCGGTTTGGGTTTACAGCACCTTTTTAACGGTTGCTGACTGGTCAACCTTTGGGCTCAGATGGCATCAAAACCTCGGAATGGCCGCTCTGTATGGCTTTGTGGTGGGTTTCCTGGGGGTTTTACTTTTGGTTTTGGGAGAGCTTGGTTTAGGTTGGCGAAGGTTCAGCCCGGGACAACTCCAGCATACCAGACCCAACCTTCTTGGCCTCGGAATTTTTGGGCTGCTGGCGTTGACCTGCTTGATTGGGGGAATTGAAGAATTGGTATTTCGTGGAGTATTGGTACAGGGGCTGCTGCAGGCCCTGCCGGGGTGGGGAGTCGTTGTCCTGGTTAGCGTAATTTTTGCCCTATCCCATCTGGTGTGGGATGGCTCCAAAGGAATCCCCTCTCTCCCGGGACTGGCCTTAATGGGGGCCGTTCTGCTGCTGGCCCGCTGGATCGGGGGTGGGCTGCTGGGGTTGCCCTGGGGACTGCATACCGGGTGGATCTTTGCCATCGCCCTGGTGGACAGCTTTCACCTGACTCCATTAGAGGAGAGGCAGCTCCCCGGTTGGGCGGGTGAGCCCGATCAGCCGTTAACGGGTCTACCAGCCCTGGGGTTACTGGCGTTAACGGGGCTGGGGCTTTGGCTCTATGGTCAGGGTTAGGGCCGGGTCAGGGTTGCAATGGTAATGGGCGTAAGAGGTTGCCAGCGAGTCAAAGATCCTACCCGCACCGCACTCTGCACCTGAAGTTGCCGGTAATGGGCCTGCCATGGCGATGGGGTTGCCCCCTGGTGCTCGACCCAGACCATGACCCTGTGGAGATGCTCCAGGGTGGCCAGGGCTAAAACGATTTTGCCCCGGGGCTGCAGGCGTTGGGTGCAGGTTGCCAAGATGGTCGGTAGCTGACCGCCACTGCCACCAATAAACACCCGATGGGGATCTGGCAAGCCTTCTAGAGCATTCGGGGCCTTGCCGTGGACGGCCTGTAAATTGCCACTGCCGAGGCGATGGCGATTGGTTTCAATTAATTGAATCCCGGCAGCGGTTTTTTCTACAGCATAGATCTGAGAAGTTGGGCAAAGGCGATTCACTTCAATGCTGACAGAACCGGTACCCGCGCCAATATCCCAGACGACCTGATCGGGTTGCAGAGCCAGATCTCCTAGAATTTGCAGGCGAATCTCTCGCTTAGTGATCATGCCGGGTCGATCTTGAAAGGCGGCAAAGGCCCTATCGGGCAGGCCAAACAGGGGCAGTTGGGCGGTGTCGGTGGGCGCCTCCAGGCGTTGTAAAACCACCACGTTAAGGGAGGCAAAGAATCGTGGGATGGCAGCCTCAGGGGATAAAGAGTAGATGCACTCCTCAACACCGCCCAAATTTTCGCAAATGTGCATCTGGTAAGAATGGGGTAGGTTGAGGGAAACGATTAGGGCCGCCAGGGTAGCGGGGGTATTGAGGCTATCCGTCAGGGCCGCTATCAGCCTATCCCCCCGGCGCAGCGGGGCAATCAAGGCTTCAGCCGAGCGCCCATGGACACTCACCACGGAGGCGGTTTGCCAGGGCAGTTTAAGGCGGCTAAAGGCCAGCTGAATCGAGCTGATGTGAGGATGAAACGTCAACCGGTCGGCAGGCAGGGATTCCCCCAGCAGCCGTCCCAGGCCAAAAAATAGGGGATCTCCAGAAGCCAGAACCACGGCATATCCTTCGGGGTCACTGGCCAGCCAGGCCTGTAAGCGCTTCAGCCCTAGCTTGAGGTCATCCAGGGGCCATAACTCAGCGGTCACATCGGAAAAATAACTGAGATGACGGGAGTTCCCCATCAGAATGGTGGCCTGCTCGATCAACTCCAGGAGGCTTTGGGAAAGGCCAGATCGACCCTCCAGCCCAATCCCCACAACCTGAATGGGAGTCATGGTTCCTGCTCCCAGGCCATCACCAGCAGGGCGTTCAAAATTGCTGCAGCTACGGTCGATCCACCCTTGCGGCCCTCGACCCGAATTTGGGGCACCGCCAGTCGGGCCAGCTGCTGTTTCGCTTCCGCCACCGCCACAAACCCGACGGGGGCCCCAATCACCAGGGCAGGATGCGCTCTCCCCTGAAGAATTTCTTCCCCCAAAGCCAGCAGGGCTGTTGGGGCATTCCCAATCACCACCAGGGCTTCAGGGACTTGATCTAAACAGCGCAGCAGCCCCGTTTCGGTGCGGGTGCGGTGCGGCAAAGGCGGATCCCCAGCCGTAATCGCCGTCAGAATAGGGTTATTAAAGGTCCGCTGCACCAGGCCAACGATGCCCTGGCGCACCATGGTGACATCTACCAAAATAGGGGAGCCCTGGCGAATCGCCTCAAGGCCAGCCGCAACATCCTGATGACGACATTGAATCAGGTGCAGGTAGTCAAAATCCCCCGTGCTGTGGATCACCCGCCGGGCTACCGCATAGGCCCGGGGGGAAAGGGCATGGGGCCCAACTTCACGGTCGATAATAGCGAAACTTTCTTCTAAAATTGGGCTTTGGTTAAGTTTCGGCATGACCAGGGAAAATTCCGACGCAGAAGCCAGCATAACTGATTTAAGGGGTCAGACCCATGGTCTTAGGCCTGGAGACCCCTGTAAGATAGGACTGTTTTGATTCATGCTCCATGGCTGTTCTATGCCCGTCTACTTTTTTTGGGGGGATGATGACTTTCGGCTGCAGGAAGCCGTCCGAGGGCTGCGCCAGGAGGCCCTGGATCCTGCCTGGGCCAGCTTTAACTACGATGTAATTGGGCCGGAAGTCGCCAGTGCTCCCATGAACGCCTTAAATCAGGCGATGACTCCGCCCTTTGGCAGCGGCCAGCGGCTGGTGTGGCTACAGGATACCCCCCTGGGGCAGCGGTGCCCGGAAGATGTGCTCCTGGAGTTTCAGCGCACCCTGCCCACCCTGCCTGCGGCGACGGTGCTGCTGCTGACCAGTGGGACTAAACCGGATGGGCGGGCAAAATTTACCAAGCTGCTGAAAAACCATGGGGAAGTTCGGGAATTTGCCACCATTCCCCCCTGGAAAACTGACCAGATCCGTCACCAGGTAGAAACCATTGCTGGGAACCGAAAGCTGAATTTAGCCCCCGACACCATTGACATCCTGGTGGAGGCCGTGGGCAACGATACACGCCAACTGCATCTAGAACTCGACAAACTGAGTCTCTACTGGGCCCAACCCGATCAGCAGATTCCCGCCGAAGTTGCCTCTAGCCTGGTCACCGTATCGACCCAAAATAGCTTGAAACTCGCCACCGCCATTCGCCAGGGGGACACCAGTAGGGCCCTCAGCCTGGTCACTGATTTACTGAACCGCAACGAACCCGCCCTGCGGATTGTGGCTACCCTGGTGGGTCAGTTTCGCCTGTGGCTGTGGATTAAACTGCTAGAGTCCAGCGGAGTACGCAGCGACGCTGACATCGCGGCAGCGGCAGAAGTGGCAAACCCCAAGCGCATTTTCTTCTTAAAGAAAGAAGTTCGGGTAACAACCCTACAGCAGCTGCAACAATCCCTGCCTTTACTATTAGAATTGGAGTCTGCCTTAAAATACGGCAGGGACGAAGGGGCTGTACTCCACACGAAAGTCATTGAGCTGAGTCAGGTGTTTCAATCGCAACACTCTATTCCTCAGGGAGGAACATAATGAAACGGCAAACCATCAGGACTTTCACGACATCTAATTAACATTTCACGATAATCATTTGATTACATTTATGAATGGAGCATGGCTTTGGGCAATGCCGACAGGAGGGGAACATCAATGAGTTATCAACCTGTGATGCGGATCAACGCTTTCACTCCATTGGCTCGGGGAATATTGGGTGCCATCGCCATTACCGGCCTTTCTATGGTGGCCATGGGTGTCAGCTTGCGGATATACCCGGCACCTGAGTCTCCCCTTACATGGGGAATAGCCCAGGCTCAAGACACCGACATCTCCAGTGAAGAAATTACTAACTACGCTGCCTCTGTGCTGGCAATGGACTCGCATCGCACGGAAGCCTACACGGCCATTCAGAATCTTCTGGCCGACCGTGACCACGACATAAGTGCCGTAGATCTCAGCTGTGCGGGGACATCAAACCTGAATCAACTGCCCCGAGATGTGCGAGCTGAAGTGCGAACCATTGTAGTGAACTACTGTAATCGAGCCAGCACTATCGTTGAGAGCAACGGACTCACTGTAAGTCGGTTTAACCTCATTACAGCCGCTTACCCCCAGGATCCGGGTTTAGCTGAACAAATCCGCACGGCCTTAATTCAAATTCAGCAGCGGTCTAGCCCGGACAACAACTCCGCCCCCGCAGAATAATGCAGTTCATTGACCAGGCTGAAGTAGAGGTCATTGCCGGCAGCGGGGGAGACGGCATGGTGGCCTTTCGGCGGGAAAAATACGTCCCTGCCGGTGGCCCTGCCGGTGGCAATGGGGGGCCAGGCGGGTCTGTATACCTCAGGGCGGTCGACCAGCTGCAAACCCTGCTGGATTTCCGCTATGCCCATCGGTTTAAAGCCAAGGATGGTCAACGGGGAGGGCCAAAGAATAAGACCGGAGCAGCCGGTGAGGATTTATACCTGGAAGTTCCCTGT
Source organism: uncultured bacterium (assembly GCA_964590465.1). Classification (GTDB taxonomy): domain Bacteria; phylum Cyanobacteriota; class Cyanobacteriia; order Phormidesmidales; family Phormidesmidaceae; genus CAZPYG01. The sequence goes on from CAZPYG010000057.1 coordinate 22,761, forward strand.
GGGACAACGGTTTATGACGCCCGTACCGGTGAACTCCTGGGAGACTTGGTGACCGCAGACCAGCGACTCTGCGTTGCCCAGGGGGGCAAAGGCGGGCTGGGCAACAAGCACTTTTTAAGTAACCGCAACCGTGCTCCGGAACATGCTCTGCCCGGGCTGCCCGGGGAAGAACGCACCATTCGCCTGGAACTGAAGCTGCTGGCTGAAGTTGGCATTATCGGCTTACCCAATGCCGGCAAATCAACCCTGATAGCAGCCCTCTCGGCGGCCCGCCCCAAAATTGCCGATTATCCTTTCACCACCTTGATACCCAATTTAGGGGTGGTGCGTCGTCCCACCGGGGACGGTACGGTTTTTGCCGATATCCCAGGCTTAATTGAAGGCGCCCATGCAGGATTGGGCCTGGGTCATGAATTTCTTCGCCATATCGAGCGGACCCGAATCCTGCTGCATGTCATTGATGCCACCGCTGACCAACCCCTGGATGCCTACCGCACCATCCAGGAGGAGTTGCGGGCCTATGGCCGAAACTTGCCAGAGCGTCCCCAGATTGTCGCCCTGAACAAAGTCGATGCGGTTGATCCGGTCCAGCTTTCTGCCCTCAAGGATGATCTGGCAACCCTGACCCCCTCGCCTGTTTATACTATTTCCGCTGTCACCGGCACCGGGCTAACGGCACTCCTGCAGAACCTGTGGCCTTTACTTGATGCAGTCAAACAGGAAGAGACCTCGCCTCCGCAATAATTCTGAAAAATTCCCCGGGATTGTATCAATTGTGTACCCTAAAAATCCTGTAGGGACGTTAGTTGAGCCATCCACCCCGGGCACTTTAAGGCTATGCAAAAGTTTTGATGAATGCTGAAGGCATAGCAAGGTGTAATGAGTAATTCTTCGTCTCAAGGTGTATCCGATAGCCCTGCCACCTGTTCTCTGACGTTAGGCCCCCACTGTCGGTTGTTAGGACCTTCTCGCCAGGAACGCTGCCGTCTACGGCTCGAGCAGTTGAACCAACTGGGGTTATTCGACTGTGACAGTATTCCGGCCTTCGATGAGGTAACCCAGCAGGTGGCTGACTTGCTGCAGGCCCCTATTTGCGTCGTGACCATCGCTGACCAGAGCATGGAGTATGTCAAAGCGGCCTATGGGTTATCCCACCTGGGATTGGGCAATAGTCTGGCTCGCCTGCGGCAAATTCCCCTGGGGGAAGGATTAGGCACCTACGTACTCGACAGCGAACAGCCGTTTTGGATCACCGATACGGGGGAAAATCCGGTGATTGCGGCCAGTCAGCTGGCCTACACCTACGGGGTGGGCGCCTACGCTGCCGTTCCTTTGATTGGATCCGGGGGGCAATGTATTGGTACCCTGGCGGTCATGGATCGTCAGCCCAGGCAGTTTACTGCCCAGGAAATGGGCTACCTGGCCATGGCGGCCCGCTGGGGCATGGGTGAATATGAACGGTGCCATGACTACGCCGGGGTCAAAGGGGTTCAGGTAAAGCCATGGACTGCCGTTCAGGCCAATTCTGGCCCTGAACGGCAGTCCCTCATTGATGCGGTGCGCCTCCATTTAATCGGCAAACTGGTGCAGGATTTACGCAGCCCTCTGACGGCGGTGCTGGGGATGACCAGCATGCTGGGCCAGGAAATTTATGGGCCCCTGACCCAAAAACAGCGGGAATATGTGGATATCGTTCACCACAGCAGCCGGTCCTTGATGGAACGGGTGGAAGATATTGTGGAGTTGGGGCTGTTTGAATCGGAACATCGGATCTTAGAGGTCGCTCCGGTGGATTTGGAAATGCTGGGGCAGCAGGTGGTCAACACCCTGACCCAATTGGCGACCCAGCGATCCCAAACCCTCTCCATTAGCATTGAACCCGGGGAACGGATGTGGATGCTGGATAAAAGCGTCGTGAAGCAAATTCTGTACCATGCCATCTTCAGCGTTATGCAGATGGCTGGGGATAATAGCACCATTCGGGTCCATGCCTGTCGCCGGGGGCAGGGGCTGCAGTTGGCTACCTGGCTCTCGAACCCCTGGTTGGGAGACGGTTTACCCCAGGCGGTGGTGCGGCTGTGCCATGCCATGGCCCTGGAACCCGGGTCGAAACATGGGGCCGCTGCCCGGAGTCTGACTGTTCGGCGGGAAGACCCGGCCCTGGGACAGTCGCCAGTGTCGCTGCAGCCCGAGGAAATTTCCCGAGAAATGCTGGGCCTTTTGCTCAGTCAGCAGCTTGCTGAGGGCCATGGTGGCCATGTCCAGCTGCAGGGTAGTCTAGATGCCGGCTATCGATTTGTGGTGGTGTTACCCGCAGAACATACTGCTACAGCCCCTGCCCCTGCCCCTGCCATGATATTTACTGAAGCTTAACCTGTTCACTTTCTTTTCTTAAGTCAACCGCGACATGATCACCCTTACGTTCCATCAGTTTTGGTTGGAATCTTTGATCTTTTCCCGAGTCGCCCATGGCTTTGTCGAACAGTGTCTCGAGCCCACCTGCATTTGCCATCAACCAGGAACATATTCTCATTGTTGACGATGAGGATTTAATTCGAGAAACCGTAGCCCTTGCCCTGACGGAGGAGGGTTATCAGGTTTATACCGCCAGTACGGGCAACCAGGCCCTGGATCTGTTGCTACCCCAGGGCAAGGCCCAAGGGGGAGAGGCCAAGATGCATCTGGCGATTCTGGATCTGATGCTGCCCGGAGTTAACGGCCTGGATCTGTGCCGCATGATTCGCCATAGCAACTTAGATTTGCCGATTCTCATGCTCAGTGCCAGGGGTAGCGAAACCGACCGGGTGGTGGGGCTAGAGCTGGGAGCCGATGATTACCTGGCCAAACCCTTTGGCATGAGAGAACTGGTAGCCCGCTGCCGGGCTCTGCTGCGACGACATCGATGGGTGGCCACTGCTCCGGACCAGTCAGTGCTTAGCTTTAAAGCCATTACCCTTTTTTTTGATGAATTTCGGGTCACCGTGGCAGGCCAGGAGGTGAACCTATCCCCTAAGGAATTTCGCATTCTGGAACTGTTTATGAACAACCCCAACCGGGTTTGGTCTCGGGAGGAGTTGATCCAGACAGTTTGGGGGCCTGACTTTATGGGCGATCGCAAAACCGTTGATGTCCATATTCGCTGGCTCAGGGAAAAAATTGAGCCCGATCCGGGCAACCCCCAGTACGTGATTACGCTGCGGGGGTTCGGGTATCGGTTTGGCTGATATGATCAACAGCAAGTCGATGTGCCAGGAGGTCTTACCATGCGAGAGATTTTGATCAGTTTGGGCGTATTAACCGTCTGTTGCCTAGTGGTGGTTGTGGCTCAGTTTACGACTCCGAATCTGGAAGCCAACGCCGCCAATCTCACTTCCCCTCTGGCAGAAACATCGTCAGTTGCCCCTGAACCTCCCACCCTGGCCCAGGGTGCTGCTGATTTGGAGGACCCCGACGTCAATTCTGAAGCCGCCGCCATGGACGAAACAGCACTGACTACCACCGACACCGGGTTACAGTATCGGGATATCGTCGAGGGCACTGGTGCCATGCCCCAGCCCGGACAGCGGGTGACTGTCCATTACACCGGTACCCTGGAAGACGGCACCCAGTTTGACAGTTCCCGCGATCGCGGTCGCCCCTTCAGCTTTAAAGTGGGGGTCGGCCAGGTGATTAAGGGCTGGGATGAAGGGGTGGGTTCCATGCGAGTGGGGGGGCGGCGTCAGCTGGTGATTCCCTCTGAGCTGGGTTATGGAGCCCGGGGAGCCGGCAGCGTGATTCCCCCCAATGCAACCTTAATTTTTGATGTCGAACTCCTGCGGATTGGTTAATTCCCTATCCTGCCAAGGGGGTGCATTGGTCGCGGAGCTAGCCGATGGAATTCACGGACATTGCTAATCTGGTCAATCGGGTTGCTATTGAACGCAAGGGCAGACCCCTCAAGGACGTTGAGCGTCTAGTACTGAAAGGGGCATGGCAGGGTCAAACCTACGGAACCATGGCCAGGGAAGCCGGGGGATACACCGAAGACTATCTCAAAAAGGATGTGGGGCCTAAGCTCTGGCATCTGCTGTCAGACCTGATTGACCATGAAGACATTAAAGTCACCAAACGCAATATCCAAAACGTGCTCCAGCACTGGGCCGTGGATCACCTCACCCCGAATGGTGCCGTGGATGTCGCCATTGTCCCCGGCACCGCCCAGGGAACCTATCCTGCGGCGGTGGAGGCCTGGTGGACGGCGTCGGCCCTGGAGGTGTGGCCCTCTCCCCAGCTGGATATTTCCGACTGTGTCCATCGCCCCCAGGATTTAACTCAGCTGCAGCTCTGGATTCAGGAAAGCGGATGCCGGGCGATTTTGCTCTGGGGGTTGCCGGGGGGCGGTAAAACCACCCTGGTCAGCCAACTGCTGGAAACCCTACCGGAGGATTCTGGCGTTGTCGGCTATCTGCAGCTCAGAGCTGGCACCACCGATGATGTGTTTTTGACCGCTGTCATGACCTGGATGCTGTCCACCGGTCAAACGGTGCCGTCGCCAAGCCCCGAGCCCTGGACCTGGCTGATGCAGCAGTTTGGACAGGGGCGTTACCTGTTAATCGTCGATCAGCTGGAAACCCTATTCCAACCCGGTCAAACCCCAGGCACATTTAACCCAGAAACCAAGAATATTCGACGGTTTTTCCAGGGAGTGGCGGAACAGCTACACCAGAGTTTAGTGGTGTGGGTCAGCCAGGAGAAGCCCCAGGAGATGGCCCAAATCCGGGGTGGGCAAATGCGCGACTACCAGCTGCAGGACTTACCTTTTGCCCAGGCCCAAACCTTACTCCAACAGCGGGGAGTGCAGGGTACTGAACCTAACTGGCGAACTCTGTTTGACCGCTATGGGGGCAACCCTATGGCGCTGAAGGCCATTGCCGCCACGGTTCAGGAGGTATACCAGGGTCAGCTGGCAGCCTTTTTATCGGGTACCCATGGGGGTATGCCCGGCCTATTTCGAGATGCCCTGGGACAGATATTCGAACGCCTTACCGAGGATGAACATGACATCCTCTTCCGCCTGGCCCTGGCCCAGGAACCCATTACCATTGGTGCCCTGGCATCAGGCCTGATACCGCCCCCGGGGGCAGCGGCCATGCAGTCTCTATTGGGTCGGGGCCTGTGCCACCCTGTCAGCCAGCAGGCCGAGGCCACCACCGCCTTTGATCTGCCCCCCATCGTCCGTTCCATCGTGGTCGATCGGTTGAGATCGCGGCTGTTAGCAGAACTCCACGAGAATCAGCTGAACCTGTTCCATCGTCTTCCCCTGGTGGTGACGACGGCCCAGGAAGAAGTGCAGGAACAGCAACGTCAGGCCCTCCTTTATCCCCTGGGTAAGGCACTAGAGCGCCAGTATCCCGCCGCCCTGGACCTCCAGAAAAAGTGCCAGCAGCTGCACCAGTCCCTGGGTCAAAGCCCCCTGGGGCAAACCGGCTACGGCACCGGCAACTTTATTCATCTGGGTTACAGCCTGGGCCTGAGTCTGAGTGGGGCCAATTTTACCGACCTGAGTATTCGCCAGTGTGACCTGCGAGCCATTAATCTGCAGGGGGCCGACTTCCGCCGGGCCAGGTTTGCAGACACGATCTTTGCCACGGCCCTGGGTCGTAGTCCCGTCATGGCCTTCAGTCTAGATGGAGCATACATGGCCACGGGCGACCAGGAGGGCCGACTGCTGCTGTGGGCCTTGGGGCAGGGCCGGCTGCTTAAGGTTTTAGATGATGGCTCGGGCCAGGGAATTCGTGCCCTGGCCTTTAGTCCCGATGGTCAATCTTTGGCCGTGAGTACCGATGCCGGGGGGATCTGGCTCTGGTCTTTGGGGGGCAGCTACCGTCCAGATTGCCTGTTCGATCACCCAGAGACCATTCTGACCCTCCACTTCAGCCCTAATGGCCGTCTTTTAGCCTCGGGCAATGATCAGGGACAGATTGTGCTCTGGGAGATCGCCTCTGGCGAAGTCCAAGCGCAATGGCACCACCATCAGGGCGCGGTGCGGAGTCTAGGGTTTGACCCCCAGGGGCAGGCCCTGCTCAGCAGCGGAGACGATCAGCGGGTCTATTACCAGCCGCTGACTTCCTCCCCTGCAGACGGGGTAAAAGAATTTCAGGCTGGCCCTACGGTACAGATTCGAACAGTCGGTTTCCTGGCGGATCCCCTGTGGCCCCAGAGCCCTCCCCGGGCCATGGCGGCAGGGTACGACGAACAATCCCTGACCCTGTGGGATATTTCGACGGGCCGGGCCTACTGGGCCATACCTACCGATGGTCAGGCCATTTTGACCGTCGTCCTAGACCCCAACGGGCAGAGTTTGATCTGCAGCTACCAGGACTTTTCGGTAGACCTGTGGAATTTACCCCAACAAAAGCGGCAATATCACCTGACTGGCTTCGATGCTCCGGTGTGGGCCCTGGCCCTAAGCCCAAACGGGGCCTGGTTTGCCACCGGGGAAGACTACGCTATCAAACTGTGGGAAACGGCCCGGGGGCATTGCCTGCGGAGTTTTCTCAGCCAGGCCCATCCGGTGCGGAGCCTGGCCCTCACCTCTGAGGGCAATTCCTTATTAACGGGGCATGAGGACCATAGCCTGCGCCTGTGGTCGTCGCATACCGCCAAGACAGATACCCCCAGCCCCAGGCAACTTTTGGGTCATAGGGCCCCGATCCAGACCATTGCCGTCAGTCGGGATGGGCATTGGTGGGCCACTGGTGCTGCCGACCTGACCCTGCGTCTCTGGCACTCTGCCGATGGTCGGTGTGAGCGGGTGATTGCCCCCCTGGAGAGGGCCGTCCATACCCTGGCCTTTAGCGCCAACGCCCAGATTTTAGCCAGTGCGGGCGAAGCAACCCCCATTGACCTCTGGGATGTGGCCACGGGGAATCGCGTCAGTACCCTGGAAGGCTCTGAAAGTTCGGCATCCTGCCTGGTATTTAGCGACGACGACCACAGACTAGTTAGCGGCAGTCGCGACGGGGATGTGCGGATATGGGACGTTGCTGAGGGCCGTTGTCGAGTGCTGCCGGGGCACCAGGGGCTTGTCCATAGCCTCACCCTGGGCCATGGGGGTGATGTGCTGGCCAGTGCCAGCTATGACGGTAGTCTGCGCTGGTGGACGTTTCCCCAGGGGGAACTGCTGGGACAGTGGCAGCATCCCCGGGGGCACTGGCTCCAGGCCGTCACCCTGGGGCCTGACCAGGAGATTCTGGCGATCACCAGTCAAGCCCATCAGGTTGAGGTATGGGATGTCCAGGGGCAACGGTGCCGCCACCGCCTGGAGGGCCACCGCCGGGACCTGTGGCAGGTTGTTCCGGGCCAAGACCGGATTACCCTGGCTACCATCAGCCAGGGTGATGAAATTCGCATTTGGCGTCTCGATTCCGGCACCTGCCTGCAGGTTTTGCACCCGGATCGGCCCTACGAAGGGGTCAATATTTTAGGGGCAGAGGGGATATCGGAACCGGAAATCGAAATGCTGCGGGCCCTGGGGGCGGTGGAGCGCCATCGGAAGTCTCTGCCTCCGCAATGAAGCGGCAGAGCCGCAACCCCAGGATGTCCAGGCAGAGCCAGGGCACCAGATGAGGGATACTGTACCGGTGCTCTAGAAATCCCCTAAAGGCTCAAACTGTCATTCAGGGAAGGAGCGGTTTCCGGCAGGGATTCTTCCAGCATGGACTGCCATTCCCGCAGCCTGAGTTGGGCCTGGGCATAGGCTTCAGTTTGTTGGGGTACGGACTCAGCGATTTTGATGGCCCGGTTCAGGTTATAGGAAGCTTCGGTTTCGGCCATGCGAAAAATGTCCCAACTCCAGCGGTTAGAAGCCTGGTTGGCCTCGTTTTTTTGGGGGCTGCTCGCGGGCACCTCCTGAGCAATTTGGATGGCGTCCACCAGGGCATCGACGTTGCCCCGCTGGGCCACCAGGTAAGCTCGCTGCAGGTTTTGCTCTCCCTGTAACTGGTTGCGCCATTGACGAATATCGGTTTGGGCATCTTCATAGAGCACGCGACCACTGCTGATGCGGGAGGCTACGGTAATGGCTTCCTGTAGCTGACCGGCATTGGCCAGTTGCTCCGCCTGGGCCAGGATGGGTTCATCCTCTGTCCGCTGGATTTGCCCTACCCAACGGTCGATTTTTGCTTTGGCATCGGGATAAAGGGCACGACCGGGGGTGATTTGCCGGGCGGTGGCGATTGCCCCGGGCAGGTTACCGGCCTGGGCCATTTGGTC
>CAZPYG010000057.1:31113-32589 GCA_964590465.1 uncultured bacterium
CGATCACGGCTGATACTTTGCAGCCGCACAATCCCTCCCTCTAAACCCGTTATCCCTCCCCGCCAGGAGAGAGTGCTGGCGTCGATAATGGTGCGCATGTCGGCAACTTCCGTCTGCATTTCCAGCTCGGGGGGAATGGTGTCGAGAAACTGGCTGGCGGTGGCGGCGTCCCGCTGATCCAGGGAAGACTCTGCCAGGGCCAGCAGGTCCTGGCCTAACTGCCGTAGGACAGATTGAGCCTCGGGATGAAGGGGGCTCAATCTGTCGATGCTCTTGGCGATGGCGATGGCTTCTGCCATCGCTGCCAGGGTACCTTGTTTAGCGAGGCGCTTCGCCCGTCCTAATTCGTTGAGGTCCTCCCGGACGGCGGTGATTTTGGTCGTCAACTCGTCAAATTTCACCGTTTCCCAATAGTCGTTGCCCACCTGCAGCAGCTGAATCGCTTTATTGAAAGCTTCCTGAAACTCCAGGGCATTCAGATCCTTTTCAGAGGCCGCGTAGATGGTTTCGGCTTCTTCCCAAATCTGGTTCCACTCTCCCACCCGTTCGCTGACTGCCCCCGCCGCGGTCGTGTGATCTGGAATGCGGCGCACCATGGCAACAGCTTCTGACATTTGCCCGGCCTGGAAGGTGGCTTCAGCCAACTCCAGAATTCTCTCGGCCCAGGTTTCGATCTTCAGGTTAATTTCCCCACGCAGGGGATGGTCTTCCGGCAGGGCATCCACCAGGTCAATGGCGTCCAGATATCCCTGCATGGTGCGCTGGTCGGCGTAGGCATCGGCGCACTGCAACCGGGTGGTGGCTGAGGCGGTGAGCCAGAAAATAGCCCGACAGTTGGGCAGGTTGGGAATGCGAAACAAACTAATGGCTGAAATAATGCCAATGCCCCCCACCAGGGTGAGGGCCCCCAGGGACCACAATGGCCAACTCTTCATCAGTAGCCGCCCCAGGGGAGTTCGGATCTCTGGTTCAGGGCGTTGGAGTTGCTGGTGAAATTCTTGCAACGGGTCGTAGCGGGGAGAGGGCTGATTGACCGCCTGAGCATTCCCGTCGTAGCCCGGTGTCCTCAGGGCGTCAGGCTCAACCGCTCCCCAGTTAGAGGACGGTAAGGACTTGGAATTGGGTTTGGATACATCCTGGTTCTTAGCCATAATCATCCCCTGGTTGCGACCCCTGGCCGACTTCCCCACCAACGGGTGGAATCCAGACTAGTATATCCACCCCCTGGAATTACGCAATTGCTTTCCATCTATACCCTAGCGTTATCGGGGTTATGATTGGCTGAGTTGAGGCAACCCAGACGCTTAAGCATGGCCAGGGAACCGGTTTCTATTTTCTTCTCCTACTCCAGAAAAGACGAAGCCCTGATGCGGGAGCTGGAGAGCCACTTAGAACCGCTGCGACTCAGCCGATTGATCGAAAGCTGGCATGATGGCTGCATTACCCCAGGGGAAGAGTGGGAACCGCAGATTAAGG
>CAZPYG010000058.1:0-5026 GCA_964590465.1 uncultured bacterium
GGTAACCGTAAACGCCAATTTCCACCCGGTTAACCCCTCAAACAGTCTGCAGAAGCCTCTGGCTTGGCCAATCATTCAAATTTCGATCACCGATACGGGCATCGGCATTGCCCCCGAAAAACAGCAGCACCTCTTTCAGCCCTTTGTCCAAATTGATAGCGCCCTAAACCGCCAATACCAGGGCACCGGTTTAGGCTTAGCCCTGGTGAAACGGATTGTCCAACTCCATGGAGGGCAGGTCGGTGTCACCAGTCAGCCAGGCAAAGGCAGCTGCTTTACCATACAGCTGCCCTGCCAGGTCATTGAAGGCCAGACATTGCTGCACAAATCAGACCGGGCTGAGGGGCAACTTCACTCGGCCCAGCCTGCCCGGACAGCGGCACACATTTTAATTGCTGAAGACAACGAAGCTAACATGGCCACCATGACGGGTTATCTAAAAGCCCGGGGGTACTACATTTCCCAGGCCAGAAACGGGCGAGAAGCCCTTCAACGGGCCGAAGCCCGCCCCCCAGACCTGATCCTTATGGATATCCAGATGCCCGGTGTAGATGGCCTGGAAGCCATTCGAAAAATTCGCCAGTCTTCTCGGCTGAAGGGGGTACCCATTGTCGCCGTCACGGCCCTGGCCCTGGCCACCGATCAAGATCGCTGCCTGTCAGCGGGGGCTAATCGCTACCTGACGAAGCCCATTAAGTTAAAGCAACTGGCCATCGCCGTGCAGCAGTTGCTTTCCCTCTAGTAAGGGTTTTGAAAGAATGCAACATATCCTGCCCCTATCCCCCCTAGCTCCCCTGCCCCTTTAGCTTCAGGATGGTGCAAAACTAACGCCCCTTTGTACTCAGGCAACCTCCGCAGCCAATCATTCCGTGTTCGCCTGTTCTTCGGCTTCAATTTTCTTCCGGGACTCACCCCAATAAGCATGGACAGAGATAACTTCCTTCGTGCCCTTAATTTCTGAGGTCCAGCGGTAAATGGTATTTTTGGGGTTGACCCCAACTTCGATCAGCTTGGCCCCCATGTAGTATTCCATCGAATCGCGGGTGCGCTTCTTAAAAAACTCCGACTGCCCCTTGGGGATGGCGCGAGAAAGGTGAGCCTGAGTATGCTTGGGTTGTGCCATAGGCGTTAAGTCCAGACTAGGGTTGGCTTTTTCATAATAAACGAGGGCGAGGAATTATCGCGGTGGTCAGTTTCGGTCAACTTAGAGGTCAAAAATTCCTGAATTTGGAACCCAGGCAACCGACCACTGTGACTTGAGAGACTGTCCCCTAACCCATTATTCTGCTAACGTCCAGAGTCATGCCGGAGGAAATGGCTCATTTACAGCAGCTAAATATCGCCGGCATTATCCCCTGGGGGCTAGCTGCTTGGCGTGAAGAATAGCGTTGACATATTACTGTAGTCAACCTTATGGATTAAATTGGCACACCCCAACTGCCTTGCCATTTTGTGGTTTGCACTTTCCGAACTGCAACAGACTTTAGCTGTAGGCCGAAATACTTTTCGCCTTACGTTGGTACCCGGTATACCCAAGGGACAATTAGAAGTTCTTACAAATTTCAGATTTTTTGGGTCTATAGTTCTCCAGGAATAGCCTTAACTGCTGCTGCTCAAATATTAAGGGGCAGGACTGCCGGTGCGTCCTGCCCCGAAATCGTATTTTTTTGAACCCTTTGGAGGCATAACTATGGCCAGGGGTCGCAGCACCATGGCTTCTACTCCTAAACACCAATCATTTTCGTCATCCTGGTTAAAACGGATGTCCGTGCCATTGAGGAATTCATTACATGCTACTAAAAACCGTTTTCTTAGCGCTCTTCTCAGGGATTTTCGGCCTGCTGCTGTGTTTTGGCGGCTACCGTTTCTTTACCATCATGCTGCCCATCTGGGCATTTTTTGGAGGGCTGTGGCTGGGAGCAAAAGGAGTATTTGTACTGCTCGGCACAGGCTTTCTTGGTACCGCAACCGGCTTAACCGTGGGGTTAGTGCTGGGTATTTTGCTGGCCATTTTTTCCTGGCAATTTTACGTATTCGGTCTATCTCTGGTAGGGGCCATTGTGGGAGCCTGGTTAGGGTCTGGCCTGATGACCTTTTTAGGCTTTGAAACCGGCTACCTCCACGGACTGGTTGCCCTCGGTTGTGCCCTTGGGCTGGGCCTATTAACCTACGTCCGCAACTGGCAGGATGAGCTGATCACCGGCCTGTCCTCCATGGCCGGAGCCAACTTCATTGTGTTGTCCCTGCTGTTGCTGTTGGGGCGGGTTTCCATTGCCGGACTACAGGGGGCAGGCACCGCCATCAGCCCAATTCTGCAGGATTCCCTGGGTTGGCTAATGGTGTGGCTGGGGCTCACCATTGCCGGCATTATTGTTCAACGTAGGGCCTTCCGGAAGGCCACCTTTAGAACCGAAGAATTCTTCAAATACTGGAGTTAGTCGTCGCCATGATTTACTTTGACCCGTCCTACTTTTTCTACATTGCGATTCCCACCCTGGTGATCTCGGCCTTCACCCAGATGTATTTGAAGAGCACCTTCGCGAAGTGGAGTAAGGTGACCAATACGGAACGGATGACGGGTAGCCAGGTCGCCCAGACCCTCTTTGCAAAAACTTCCCTCAGGTCGATTCCGGTTGAACGGGTGAGGGGCAGCCTGACCGACCATTACGACCCCGGAGCCAACGTGGTGCGACTGTCGGACCCCATCGCCACCCAGCCCTCCACTGCCGCCATGGCGGTAACGGCCCATGAACTGGGCCATGTGCAGCAGTACCAGAGCAAATCGGCATTAATTGCCCTGCGGGGGGCACTGCTACCGGCCCTGCAGTTCAGCCCCACGATTTCTTACATTGCCCTGACCATGGGTCTGCTGTTCAACATGGCAGGACTGGTCTATATCGGCATTCTCTTTTTTGGCTTGATGGTGCTGTTCAGCCTGCTAACCCTGCCGGTGGAATTTGATGCCAGCCGTCGCGGGCTGAAACTACTGCAAGAAGCAGGGCTGATGGATACATCCCAGGAATCTAAGGGCGCTAGAGCGGTACTGACGGCAGCGGCCCTGACCTACGTGGGGGCGGCCATTACGTCTGTACTGCAGCTGCTCTATTACATCAACCTGGCCCAGCGGCGTAGTAATTAATCCCTTTTGGCCTTATTGATCAGGTCACCAGGGCAAGCTCCATCAGCCGGTGGAACAATGGTCAAGGAGGCCGAACGGCTTCTATGTTCTAAAAGAGGTAAGCATTCGCTGTAAGGGCGAAGCATCTGGCAGGAAACTGACGTGACTGTTCCCATAGTTTTTGCCCAGATGCTTCGCCCCTCCGGTTGGTACTCTCTTTCTCAGAGATCTCCTAATTGCGAGTTCGTTTTTCCCGCACCGCCGCAAATCCCACGGCAGTCGAGATTTTGACTGCCGCAACCATCCTTCTAAAGATAGACTTTGGTGGCCTCTCTAACAGACGAGAGATGCTCTTTCAGGAAGGTTCTACAAAAATGGAATAGCTTCTGAAGCTGAGGCGAGCCCGATGGACCGTTAAGGTTCTTTCACCATTCAAACGAGTGGCTTGCTGCGGACCTTGCTGCGGACCTTGCTGCGGGCGCAGCCTGGCATTGATAAGAAGCATTCCCTGCCTCCCCAAGGGCTACTGTCGTCTTTAGATCAAAAAATAGGCTAGTTAATGAAATTACGTACACCCAGTCTCAAACGTTTAATTCCCCTCTCAATTTTGCTGATTGTGATGCCCCTGGGGGCCTGCCAGGTTGAGCAAGAGGAAGCCGGTAGCTTGCCCGATGTAGATGTGGATGTCGAACCCGGCAACCTGCCTGAATACGATATCCAGGGACCTGATGTCAACGTCGGGGTGACAGAGGAAACGGTTACAGTTCCCCGGGTTGTCGTGATTCAGGAAGAAGAAACGGTTCAGGTTCCCTACATTGACGTCAACCTGCCCGGGGTGGACCAGGTCGAGCGCACCCTTACCCCTGAGATTGAAGTGCCTTCAGGAGGGTACGACCTGACCATCCAGGGGGTTTATGTGGTCGATGATGAGCTGTGGGTTGTCTCTAATTTAGATGAAGTCGATCCAACTGCCGCCGAAACCACCGTGCGGGTTTCCGACCGGGTGGTGCTGAATGCGCCTGATATGTCGGTGCGTCATTTTATTGTTGGCGAACGCCCCCCAGGCACCTTTAACGAACAGTACACGTTCATTGAAAGCCGTGAAGAAATTGCTCCCCAACTGAGTGCGGGTCGTCAGCTCTATGATCAAACAACCATTTGATAGGCCGACGCCCAGGGCAACTCGGTATGAACAAAACCGGCCTGATGAGCAAACTTCCGACACAGCATATCTGACACAACATCAGTTGGAACCAGACCCGGTGGACCGTGAGCCAAACATAGGACGTTTTCTTGAGACCCCCCAGTTGTTAAAATCGAAGGTACATCCCCGACTAAAGCAGCTACACCCGTGAGGTATAACGCTTGTCCTTTAAAGCCAGATTGCCCTCCCGCTGGACAGCATGCGGTTAACTGGCGATATCCCTTTTGGCTTGTTTATGCCTGCTCAAGAACCGTCCCGTTTACCGCCGCCACGTTCCGGGGCTTTGGCCCCAACAGAGGCAGAGTTACTGTTTCAGGCTATTTTTGAAAATGTATCGGTAGGCATTGCCCTGGTTGACCGGCAAGGGTATGTCCTGAAAGCGAATGCTGCCGATGCCCGCTTTTTGGGGTATTCCCCCGCAGAACTGGAAGGGATGCATTTCCGGGAGTTCACCCATCCCGATGATGTCGAGATTGACCGGGAACTGTTTCAAAGTTTAGTGCGGGGAGAACGGGATTACTACGTTATTGACAAACGCTATTGCCGTAAGGATGGTACGACGGTTTGGGGTCGTCTGACGCTTTCTCTGATCCGCTGGCCCAATAAAGCAACCCGCTACACCATCGTGGTCTGCGAAGACATTGACCAGGCGAAACAGGCGGAGGAGGTGCTGAAAGCGACCCAGCAAGAGATGCGATCGATGC
>CAZPYG010000058.1:5126-30044 GCA_964590465.1 uncultured bacterium
GCAAGAGATGCGATCGATGCTGGTCGCCATGACCGACGTGGTGGTGGTGGCCCATCGCTCGGGCCTGTTCCGGCGCATTCATACCCAGTCCCCCCATTATGCTGACCCCGCCTATGGGCCAGATCAACCTGAATCAGGACAACCTCAGGTGGTCTCGGAGGTCTTTCCCCAGGATGTCGCCCAGCGGTTTATGGCCGTGACTACCGCCGTGCTCGACCGGGGGCAGCCTCAACGGCTGGAATACGCCCTAAACATCCACACTGTCTGGTTTGATGCCAGCGTATCGCCCCTGGACGCTAACCAGGTGATTTGGGTGGCTCGCGACATTAGCGATCGCAAGCACCTGCAGCTGTCGCTGGAACGCAGTCAGGCCGACCTGCAGCGTAGCGAAGCCACCTACCGTCTGCTGTTTGCCAGCAATCCCCATCCCCTCTGGGTTTATGACCTGGAAACCCTGGCTTTTCTAGAAGTGAACGCCGCCGCCATTCATAAATACGGCTACTCGCGGGAAGAATTTCTCGCCATGACCATTGCGGATATTCGCCCCGCCGAAGATGTCCCGGACCTGCTGGATAATATTGAGCAAGTGTCAGAGGGGTTAAACCAGGCCGGGTTCTGGCGGCACCAGACCAAAGCGGGGCAAATTATCGAGGTGGAAATTACCTCCCATACCCTGACTTTTAATGGCCGCCCTGCCGAACTGGTGTTATCCCACGATGTCACCGCCCGCCGTCAGGCCGAAATTGAGTTATTTCGCTACACCCTGCGCGACCCCCTGACCCAACTGCCCAACCGCAACTTTTTGACCCAACGCCTGCAGGGGCTGATTAATCAGGGGCGACGCCAGCCCCAACGGGGCTATGCACTGCTGTTCCTCGACCTGGATCAGTTCAAAATTATCAATGACAGCTTAGGCCACATGGTGGGTGATCAGGTGTTGGTGGCGGTAGCCCAAACGCTGCAATCCCTGGTGCGTTCTGAGGATATTGTCAGCCGCTGGGGCGGCGATGAATTTGTGCTGGTGCTGCAAGATGCCCAGCCCCTGAAAGCAGCGATTAAGCTGGCCCGGCGGCTGGTGGCTGAGTTTCAACAGCCGGTGCAGTTGTCAGAACGGGAAGTCTTTTTAGGGGCCAGCATTGGCATTGTGATTGGCCATGCAGCCTACACCGACCCGGTAGATCTGCTGCGGGACGCTGACATTGCCATGTATCGAGCCAAAACCGAAGGGCGCAATCGCTACGCCATTTTTGATGAGGCCATGCACGAGCTGGCCCTACAGCGGCTAGAGCTAGAGCATGATCTGCGCCATGCCCTGGATCGAGAAGAACTGGTGGTGTACTACCAGCCCATTGTCTCCCTGGCTGATCAACACCTTGTCGGCCTGGAGGCCCTGGTCCGCTGGCACCATCCCCGGCGGGGTTTGCTGGGGCCAGGGCACTTTATTCCCATGGCTGAGGACATCGGCCTGATTACGGCCCTCGATTTGTGGGTGCTGAAGGCCGTTTGTCAGCAAATTGCCCAGTGGCGTAGCCAACTCGATCTGCCCAGGCTGCCCAGGGTATCGGTAAACCTATCGGTGCGCGACCTGTGGCGGCCCCATCTGACCGAAACCCTGGATGACATGCTGGCCACCCACAGCTTAGAAGGCGCGGCCCTATCCCTGGAAATTACCGAAAGTATGCTGATTCAGGAACTAGAAACCACCACTCACCTGCTGCATCAGTTCCAGGACCAGGGGATTCACATCAGTATTGATGACTTTGGTACGGGCTATTCATCCCTGAGCTATTTACCGCACCTGCCCGTCGAAAATCTGAAGATTGACTACAGCTTTGTTCACCAGATGCTGGACAACCATCGCCACCTGAAAGTGGTTGAAACGATCATTACCCTCAGCCACCAGCTCAACTTCCGGGTCGTTGCCGAGGGGATTGAAACCCCAGAGCAGTTTCAGATGCTGCGGCAGTTAGGGTGCGATCGCGGTCAGGGATACTGGTTTTCGCCCCCCCTATCGGCCACCGACACAACGACCTTTCTACAGGCCACTATGTAAAAAACGTATGGATTCTATGCAATTAAGGCATATCCCGCCCCCCTGCCTGGGAGCGTTTTGTTACCGTAGAAGCAGCCTTAACAAAGTGCATCGTTATGAATGCCCCTAAACAGCCAATCCGATCTCAGCAGAATAGTTACCCCTCAGACCCTGCTCTGGCTTCTACCGATTTCGATCGCTGGGCCCAAGCGGTGAGACAACAAATGCTGGATTGTCTGCAAAAGCGCAGCAAATAATTTTAGAGTTCCCGATTAACGGGTGATAGCTTGGTGGGAAGGTGGGCAGTGCCAGCCCTACAACTGTCCTAAAAGCTATTGAGCCAACTTTCGCAGGGCACTGCGATCGAGGATCTGAATACAGGTTCCTTCAACGACAAGGATGCCCTCGGCCCCCATGGGATAAAAAACTCGCGACAGCGTTTCCGGAATCGTCCCTAATAGCGAGGCAAGTTCGCGTTTGCTCAGGCTCAGTTCGACCTGATCAGCCTGGTTGGCTTGCTCGCTCAGGTGTAACAAATGGGCCGCCAGCCGCCCTGGGACTTCTTTCAAAGATAGGTCATCGATCAAATGGGAAAAGCGCCGCAAATGCCGGGTAGCACTCTTGAGCATGTTGACAGCGAGGAGGGGATGTTGCTCCAACAGAGCTAAAAAAAGCTGTCGGGGAAAGAATAATACGGTGGTTGACTCCAACGCTTCTGCAGAAGCGGGAAAGGCCTTGCCGTCAAAAGCCGGGACTTCGGCAAAGTGATCCCCCGCACTGAACCCATGCAAAATTTGCTCTCGCCCACTGGCAGAAAGCTGAAATACTTTCACCCGGCCAATCTGGACGATATAGAACCCGTTCCCGGCGTCGCCCTGATGAAAGAGGGTCTCTGTGACGGGGCCAAGCCCGGTCGCAGCTACTACACCCCCGTTCATCCCATCCTCAATCACGCTCCCCCTGATTGGTTATGCCAAACAGTTCAGAATTGTTGGGGTGATGCCGGTAATGTCCTGTACTGCAGCAAAGGCTGCGGCTCTGGGACCTACGGCTAAAAGGGGGACGGGGTTAAGGGTGTGACCTTTGGTGGATAGGTCTTCCAGGTTGCCGTGGTCGCTGCTAACCACCAGGGTCGTTTGGGTATCCAGAGCATTCACCAGGCTTTCTAAAAAGAGATCGACGCGCCGCAGTACCCGGCTGGCCTGGTCCCAGTTCTGGGCGTGGCCGGCAAAGTCGGTCAGGTAGCTTTCAAACAGGGTTACGGAATAGTGACCCGCAATTCGGGCCAACCGTTCTCCGGCTTGTTTCGGGGTAATGGGAGGCCCTGCAATGCCACGATGATGGGCTAATTCCCCAGTAATATCCCAAAACAGGGCTGCTTCTACTTCATATTCCACCTGGAAGCGAAAGGGCAAACCAGCGGTCAGGGTTAACAAAGTGCCCACGGAATACCGAATGCGTCGACGGGCGATGCCATAAAAATACTGGGGTGAGTAAAGGTTGGCCAGGGTGGCGGTGCCTCCCAGCCGTAGCACCCGCTGGAACAGGCCATGGGCCTCAATCAGCTGGCGCAGGGAACCATTGGCAAAGCCCGTCTGGTGCTGCCCCCGAAATTTCGGGGCATTGCAGCCGGTGTAAAGGGCGGTCTGGCCGGTGGCGCTTTGGGGCAGACCGGGAACTCCGAGTTGGGCATCGATGGGTTTCAGCAGCAAACCAGGACGGGCTATCCTGGCATCCTTTACGGGCACATGTTCTAAAAAAGTAGATAGAAAGGGAAGGTTTTTCCTTTCTGCCAGGGGATTCTCGCCCGAGGCAGGCCCGAGGCCCACCCCATCCAGAAAAACGAACACAAACTTTGCCGACAATTCAGTCACTTAACGTAATTCAAACTCAGATACACCCCAATCTTCTTTACTCCTCTGCTCCCCAGCCCCCTCGCTCCCCCTCCTGCTCTCCCCAGAAAAACGGCCCCACCTGAGTCCAGACTCTAATGCTTGAGCAATTCCTTCGCCACGTGGAGTTGATTGCCCCAAACCCTTTCCCCAAGGGCCAGCAACAGCACAGCGGTAGTGCCCAGGCTAAAGCCTCCGGCTATCCAAAATTCGCTGATCAAAGGTTGAACTCCCAGGGCCAATATCATTTCAGACACGGCCAGGTAGGCAAAGTAGAGAAAAATGCTTAACTCAATCCAGGACCCGATAGCGGTAAACCGGGCCAACCCCCGGGGGTCGTTGAATTTATTCTCCAGCCAGTGGCGGCGCAGCGCCAGGGCCGGCCATGCGCTCAGCATGACTAGCCCAAATACCACGAACCCCACCAGGGGAAAACTACCCAGTACTTGAGCCTGAGTCCACTGGGCGGTGGCGGCGGTTTTACCGGGGCCGGTGACTAGGGCATCGATGGAAACAGCCCAAACGGCGGCCCAGAACTTCGAGTGGTTTGACAAAAAATGGTAGAAAAAGTCCCGGTCTTCTTCCTCAAAATCCTCGTCGCCATCCTCTTCTAAACCGGCGATTTCCCGCACCACTTCGGTGATAAACCAGACCATCACCAAAAAACCGGCTCCATAAATCCCCGCCTTCAGGGAAGGATAGGAGCTGGCTGCGTACCACAGCCCGATCAGCCCAATCATCGGGAAGAGGGTATGGGTGAAGCCAATGGCGGCGGCCCAGGTGAGGGCATCTCGAACGGTTTCAAACCGACGAAATCGGCCAATGGTCGCAATCACTGCATCGGCGGCAATGCCTACACCAATCGCACCGTTAATCAGGAAGTACTGGAGATTTCCAGAGGGATAAACCACAATAGGACCGAATTTGCGTAGACATCTTGTTCATTATGAGACACCTGGGAAAAATGAAGCAAATATGAGAGCCCGACTATGGGAATCTGGCAAAAAATTCCGGGCTGGTGCTTATCCCCCCAATGATGGAGAATAGAGAGCTGCTTTCGAAATTTCGGTGACATCTACCTAAGTAGCCCTGTCAGGAATGAAAAAGCTTGGTGTAATAGAGAGATGATGGTTCGTTGAGTCTGAGTTTGATATCGTTATCACGCGCAGTGGCTACCCAAAAGTCGGCATTATCGCCCCAGACCTGGCCTTTTAGCGTGTCGCTGCTGCCGGAGGGTGCGTTCCTGGTGGGAGGTAGCGTCCGCGATGCGCTGCTGCATCGACAAGCCGATTACCTGGATTTGGATTTTGTCCTGCCCCACCAGGCCATTGAAACGGCCCGCGCCATCGCCCTCCATTACAAAGCCGGGTTCGTGGTTTTAGACGCTGAACACCAAATTGCTCGGGTGGTTTTTAACAATGCCACGGTAGATTTTGCTCAGCAAATCGGCCAAACGATCCATAGCGACCTGCATCGCAGAGACTTTACGATTAACGCGATCGCCTACAACCCCCACAGTGAAACCCTTTTGGATCCTTTGAATGGGTTTGCGGATCTGGAGCGCAAGACCTTATGCATGATTGCCTCCGAAAACCTTAAGGATGATCCCCTGCGGCTGCTGCGGGCCTATCGTCAAGCCGCCCAGCTGGGGTTCAGTCTGGATTTAGACACGAAGCACACCATACAGGCCCTCGCGCCTTACCTGAAAACCGTGGCAGCAGAGCGCGTACGGGGGGAACTGGACTGTCTGCTCAGCCTGTCCGAGGGCACCCCGCTGCTTCAGGAGGCCTGGGTCGATGGCATTCTCGGCACCTGGTTGCCCCAGGTGGAAGCGGCACAGCTAAAACAACTTCAGGCCATTGACCAGGCCGCTGCCCAGTTGCACGAACGGTGGCCCGAGTACTCCCAGTTACTGTTTGGATGGATTAAAGAAAAATCAACTCCCGGACTACATCGCAGCTGGTTTAAGGCCACTAAGCTCAGCCAACTCTTGCCCGCAGACCCCGCCCGGGCCGAAGCCGTGCTGGTACAGCTGAAGTACAGCCGGGCAGAGCAACAGGCCATTATCAGTGTTTTAGAAGGATGGCAGTATCTCCAGCAGGCGGTTTCTGCCGGAACATTAACCCCTCGACAGCAGTATTACCTGTTTAAGCGGTCTGGGGCAGGCTTTGTCGGGGTTGCTGTGCTGGGGGTAGCCCACGAACTCCCCCCCCCGGTGATGGGGCCTCTGATGGAGCGGTACCTGAACCCGGATGATCCGGTGGCCCACCCTCGTAATTTGCTGTCGGGGCGAGATTTGATTCAGGATCTTGGCCTCAAGCCAGGCCCCCAAATTGGTCAGCTACTGGAGGCGGTACAGTTAGCCCAGGCAGAAGGGGTGGTTGCAACCCGAGCAGAGGCCCTAACCTGGGCCCAAACCCAAATCCCAGAGGCAACGGCCTGAATCGGGCAACCCTTTGAAAACCAGGCAATTCATCCCCCCGGAAGATGTCACATCACCGGGATAAATTTACTCTGAAAGCAAGAGATTTGGAATCACCTATGGGAGTCCGTAATCGAGTTTTAGCTCTAGGGGGCATCGTACTTGCCCTGGCCGTCGTGTTAATTTTGTGGGGAACCACCCTGACCTTTGCCAGCCAGGGGGTGAAGCCGTCCCGTGAACCATCGCTGAATCAACCGGCTATGGTCGACCCCAAAGGCGAGCAGGATTTAGACCTCAAAGCTGCTGCAGATCAGGCAGAGGATCTTTCAAACAAGGTGTTCAGTGGACTGGAAACCACCAAAGAATTAATCGGTAAAACTGAACCCCGCAAACAGGCCATTGAGCATGGACGCACCAAAGCCAGCGGCAAGCTAGAGGGATTGGCGGAGCGGGCGCGGCAGGCTGACGAGGGCCAGGATGACAGCGTTCTTTCAGATACCGACCGGCGGGTTTTAAAGCACATTTCGGAATAGAGCGCTTCCGGGTCAGAAATCAGAGAAGATAAACCGCATACACTGGGCCTGAAGTCAAACTGAGGGTTTTGGGTCGCTGCCGTTCGGCCTGAGCGGTATCACATCCGCTTGAAAGCATATTGAGAATTGCTGTCTTGGGTCCTGGCAAAGCTAATTCTGCAAAGGTTAGAGCTGTAGGGGCAAAGCTGGGGGCTTGGAGGTCGCGTTATTCCTCGATAACAGCCTGCCATTGCTTAGCATCAGGGTTCCGTTTCTTGGCATTGACGCGCCATTTCTAACGATCCGCCAGGGCTTCTCGTAGTTCTTCCCGTTGTTCTGGGGTTAAGATATCGAGGGCTTCAGCCTGGGCCGCCCGCAGGGTAGATCTGATCTGGGTCACCTGCTCACTGGAAAGGTCGAGACCGCGAGCCGCCTGCCCCACATTGGTACCCTGATCCATCTGCTCAACAAATTGCTGTTGTTGAGCCGGAGTTAGCACTGCTTTAACATCTTGGAAAGTGCTGCGGCGAATCTCGCCCAGGGCAGCTTCCTGGTCGGCGGTTAAGTCTAAAAAGGCGCTAATGCTTTGCCGCTGCGCCAGGGCCCTTGATGAGTCCAGGTTGAGAAAAGTGGGAGTAAAAACTAAGGCTAGGGCAGTTAATCCACCCAGGAAGACGCTCTTCAAATTGAATTCCATTGGTTAAAAAATCCCTGTAAAGATTAGCCCTAAAATTCTAAGGTAATCTGCTGCAAATTGCTCAATCTGAATCCATGCCCATAAAGTCCATCCCGATGCCCTGTGGGGTGAATTAATCCGCCAGGTAAATGGTGACGTTTTCGATGGCTTCGGTGGCGTAGTAGTCGTTGGGCCGCAGTTCCAGGGCCTGTTCAAAGAACTCCAGGGCGGTTTCGTACTCTTCCCGCTGGGTGGCGTCGTAGCCCCGGCTCATGTACTGGTCAAAGGTGATGTTGCCCCCTTCCTGGCTGAGCTGACCCCGGGCATTCCAGTAGGCGATTACTGCCGAGCGGTCGTCGGGGTTAAGATACAGGGCATTGCGAAAGTAGCGCACCGCTTCAGAAAGGCTTTCGGCCATTTGCAAGGATTGATTTCAACTTGTTTCAGTGACATTCTACTGCAAACTATTAAATGGCTGAATCGCATGGTGGTGCTCCTTGAACGGCATGACACGAACAACCCCCACCCGTTCCCCGGGTGGGGGCTAAGTCAAACTAGGCCTTAAAGGGCGGAGGGATAAACAGAGTCGATGATGAAGACGGGGCGATCCTGCGCTTCAGCTTCGATTTGTTCTTCCAGATCAAGATCCCAGGTGAGGTTATACTCTTGCTCCACTTCGGAAATAATCAGGGGCCGCAGAGTACCGGTCATCACCACTTCTTCGCCTTCCTGCACCGTCAGCGGCTCAGAGGGGCTGATGACAACCAGGTTTTCGCCACCAAACAGCTCTTCATCATCCAGGGTGGCTACGTTGGCATCGATGATGGTATCGATATCGCCGTTGATGGCCAGCCGACGGTAGTAATAGTCTTCGGGGTTATCGGTGATGTCGTCAGGACTCGGTGACAGTGCAATGGATTCAGCAATGATGGTGGGCTGCTGTTCGTAGTCAACGAAGACTTCGTCGTCGAGGTCAAAGCCATACTCGGCCTCAAGGTCGGCCAGAATCAGTTCTCGCACTTCGCCAGTGACCTGGACATCGGTGTCGTCCCCTTCTACCAGATCGACAGGCTGACCAGAAGCGTTGATAATGAGGATTTCTTCACCGCCAAAGAGCTGATCGTCATCCAGCAGGAAGGCATAGTCGCCAACCAGTTCTTCGACCTCTTCGCGAACGGTAACGGTTTCGCCCAGGTAGGCGACTAAATTTTCTGAAAGGTCTTCGGTGGTAACGTTTTCTGCGGCGGCTTCCGTTGTCAGGGCAACGTCATCTTCGCCTTCGGTAACTTCTGCCTCGGGGGTCGGGGTTCCGCAGGCCGGCAAAATAACCGCTGCAGCCGCTAAAGCTGCGAAGCCAGCGCGGCTAAACAGCTTTTGGGTCAGGTTGTTGAGGGTAGGGGTTGTCATAAATAAGTCTCCTTACTTTTTCTTGTCTTTTCAGCGAATTGCTTGAGACGGCGGTGCTGGCTGCATTGGGCAATTGCACGTATACGGTACCAAGCGCCCTGGTGGGCTAACCTCTGCCGGGCAAAGGAGACTGTAGTCCGCTGAGAGACATAGATTAATCCTTACTTAACCCTGTCTTAGGGCGAAGAAGCCGGAAATTTCCGATAAACCGCCGCCGTCACCATGTAGATGGCATAGGCAATAAACCCAAAGGCAATGGCCCCCAGCCAGACTTCGCCGAAGGGTTCGTCGTCGAGTTGGTCAAACACGTTGCCTAACCCCCCGGCGGGGTCATCGTCTATGCGATAGCCCGCCTTCATGAGGTACAGGCCAATTAAAATAAATCCCGCCCCCCGGGCGGTAATGCCCACTTTGCCAACGGCTACCGCCCAGCGGGCGGCCCGGCTGTAAAGCTCCTGACGGAACTCGTTGATGTAGCCGCCGGAAACGGCTCCGTAAATGTAGGTGCCGCCCACTGCCATGGCTCCTATCCCCAGGGCGAGCAACACCCATGGGCCTATCTCCACCTCGAACAGCACCGAGGCCACATCTTCCAGGGTGTCGTCAAAATCAACGGCCAGGTCGAGGGCTAACTGACCGGCAGTGCGGGCAATGCCCAAATAGGCTAGACCGCTGGCGGCGTAACCGCAGCGCTGTAACACCTGCCGAGGAGTTAGATCGCCGTTATGGCCGGGGTCAAGGGTGGCCTGAATGATTCGCCACAGGACGTAGCCCAATAATCCCAGGGCCAGCAGGGTCAGCATAATGCTGCCGAGAGGCCGCGCCCCCAAAGCCGTTAAGACCCCATCGCTACCCGACACAATCGGTTGGTCACGAATCAGGTCGTTGATGATAAGCAACCCCATCAGACCATAGAGCATGCCTTTGGCTCCATGGCCCAGGCGCATGTACCGCTGTACCCAAACTTGTTTAAACAATTTTGATAGCTGGCGTTGGCTCAGATACGCAACGCGCTGGCAGCATTTCGGTAAAAAACTGACTTCAGGCATTCAGAGATGGGGTTTGTAAATCGGGAAATCTGAGGAAAGAACTATTCCCGCAGTCCCATTGAAAGAGTTCCTGGGGACAAATTAATCTACCCCGCTACAGATTGAGGATTTATATCACCCCAAAGATTGAGGGTATGCATATAAAAAAGGTATTAGCTTCAGACTGTAATACTTCTTATTGATTGAGTTGTTTCAGCGTTGGGTGCCGCGAAATCGTTGTAACGACCCACGCCTTATTCCCCCAGCCAACGTTAAATGGAAAGGATTTGCCGTGATCCAGCCAGAAAAGTTTCAAGCCTACTTAAACGATATTAGTGCGCATCGTTTACCAGCTGAAGATTGCCTTAAACGCGATATTTTTAAGTGTGGTCTCTGGCTGGCGGGCATTCCGGCTCTGCTGTACGGAGCCATGGACAGGGGTATTGCTGCCTGCTCGCAGCCTATGGTTGTAACCCGGGACCTGTCCTACTGCTTAATAGCCCTGGTCATTCTGCTGGGCTGGATGTGTATTGGCATGGTGGAAGACCCGGGCGAACCCATTCCCGAAAAGGCCCGGAGGTTATTGCAGCGCTCTCAGGGGAAAGCCCAGGGTAATTGCATTGCCCAAAAGAGCTACCGATTACCCTATCCTCATATTTGCCAGATTTATCACCTGCTTAATTTGAAGCATTTGGAAGAAATTCACCGCTTTAGCTTGGGCAATTTGAAGGTGCTTCAGGTCAGCCACTTCCAGAAAACTAAAGAGGGCGGAAAGCTGCGGTTTAAGACCGTTTTAGATTCTCCCTTTAATGTGTTAAGGCTGTGGCGCAACCCCAGCGTAGAGGTCGATTTAACGATTCATTCGCCCCACCAAATCGAGCTGAAGGTGCCAACCTATGGAGAAAAATGTATTCGGGTTCTGTTCAACGTTCTGCCCCTGAATGCGGGTGAGCATCAGCTGTTGATTCAAATGTTCAGCGACCTGCAATGGCCGAAGGAGTTGCTGCGGGTGGTCTTACTCCTGGCGTCAAGCCTGACCCTGCTGGAAGATCTACCCTACCTGCGGCATCTGGCCAAGCGTAACCTGGCGGCAAACCGCAGCAACAGCGGGACTGGCTGTCAGACTATGCAACTTTTTCACCGCTATGTTGACCTCTACACCGAATGGCACTGAAATAAGCTGAAATCAACCCTCGCAAATGGCCGAAAGCCTCGATCTACCGTAGGGTGGGCGCTGCCCACCAGCCTTAAATCAGTGACATTCACCTCTACACCCCCGGTGGGAAAAGGCGGGAACTGCAGTTGCTGGAGTAAGAGTATGGCATGGGCCATAGCGGATTTCACTGGCATGAAGTACATGTCAAAGATCTCCCCAATCCCCCTTAATTAAGGGGGATTGGGGAGATCTTTGACGAGGTCGAAACTGTCCCCTTTATGTCTAGACAATTGTTTGTTTTGAGCCCTTCTCTGGACTGTTCAAACCCCCTCTTAATCGAATAGCAGCCGATCTAACCCCAGCACCGTATTGAGAATTTGGGTCACCGGATTCAATACAATTCCCACGGAATCGCCAAACTGGGTTAGCCCTGAGCGGTTCACAACGATAATGTCCTGATCTGCCAAAATGGGGTTTACGGCTTCGTTGACATCTTGACTGAGGTCCACCTCTATTTGCCGTTGGTCAACGGTGCCATCGGGGTTGACCCGCACTAAATCCACGACGGTTCTATTGGCCCTTGAGTTAAACCCGCCCGCGTTCAGGATGGCTTCGTTTAAGGCGGTATCGAGGGGAACTTCCACTATCCCCGGATTTTCGACTTCCCCGGCGATGTAGACCTTAATGGCATCGGGGGCAAAGCTGGCGCTGGCCAGTTGCGAAACTTCCCCCGGAGAGTTATCCACCGCCGTGGGGATAAATACTTCATCGCCGCTCTGGATCACCACATCCTGGCGCAGATCCCCGGACTGAATCAGGTCCCAGAGATTAAAGGTGCTGACTTCGGTTTGGTCATAGGCCACATAGCGTCGGATTTGAATTTCTCGAATATTCGCTTTGCTGGTAATGCCTCCCGCCTGAGAGATCGCTTCAGTCAGGGTCGGGAAGGGGGTATTGTCGTTGTCGTCATCGGTGCCAGAGCCACGGTCCAGGGTATACGACCCCGGCCGTTTCACTTCTCCGGCAATGGCGATGCGAATCGGGCGCAGGGTAATGGGGGCGATGGTCACCATGGGGTCTCGAATAAACCGACGGTAATTCAAGGCCACCGTGTTTTGAGCGTCCTGAATGGTTTGCCCCAGCACAAATACTGGTCCCACCCGGGGCAGGTTAATGGTGCCATCCTGCAGCACCAGCACCTGGGTGCTGTAGTCTTCTGCGCCAAAAACATTGATGGTAATCAGGTCGCCAATGCCCAGGCGGTAGGCGGCAGAAATACCGAATACTTCAGATTGGGGCGGCAACGGTTCCGGTGCCGGTTCCAGTCCTTCGTTGGGGGCGGACAAAGAACCGGGACCGGTCAAGTTCTGGTTTGTTCTGACAGAACCATCCCCAGGAGGGAATGGCTCCTGGGCAACCTGGGCCAACGCCGCCACTGGCTGACCCAAGATGATTTCGGGGAACAAGACCACGGCTAAACTAACCAGCCATGGCAGCTTACAGTCAAACTTCATAGGTTGATGGATGAATTTTCTACTTTCCGTGGGGAACCCAGTTCTGTTGGGTATCCACGGTGACCTGGACGTAGCCGCCTGCCGTAAGGTTTCCGACCCAGGGTGATGATAATTTCAGGCAAACATCTTCTGAAAAATTCCGATTAAGTTCAGGAAAAGTCTGGAACTTCCAGTCAGTGGGGAACAGATGGATAGCCTGCCCGTCATCGGGTGTAATTCAGTCGAACTGTAGAACAAAATCAGGAAAAATCCCACATATTCATTCTTTTCTGCAGCGAGTTCCGATGGCCCCAGGGGCCGCCAGGTGATGGCTTTATTGATGGCCGACCTCGCTTGTTTTTTTAGGGTTCATCCTTTACAAGGAGAAAACGGCGTTATGAAAATTGCGCTTGTCCATGATTATTTGACTCAGCGTGGTGGTGCTGAACGGGTGTTTGAACTGCTGTGTAAGCGGTTCCCTGAAGCTGATATTTTTACGTCTTTATATGATCCAGGGGAGACGATTGATCTGTGCGATCGCACCGTCAAAACCACTGTGCTACAGAACATCCCCGGGGCCAGTCGCCATTTCCGGATGCTTGCCCCGCTGTACTTTCCAGCCTTTCGCCTGCTGGACCTGGAAGCTTATGATCTGGTGCTCAGCAGCACCACCAGCTTTGCCAAAGCCGTGCGCACCCGCAGGGATGCCATCCACATTTGCTTTTGCCATAACATCACCCGATTTTTGTGGGACACCCAAACCTATCTCGGGGGGTTCAAAGAATATCAGGCCATCTATCCTTTGGTTGAGTTGGTATTTGCGCAAATGCGTAAGCTGGATTTGCACTATGCCCAAGAGCCGAATATTTATGTCGCCAATTCCAGTACCGTAGCTGACCGGATTCAGGCCATCTATGGTCGCCCTGCTGCCTACATCAACTATCCCATCGACGACAGCCATTTCGAATTCTGCGATCAAAAAGCAGACTATTTTCTGGTGTCTTCCCGGTTATTAAGCTATAAGCGCATAGATGTCATTATTGAAGCCTTTAACTGGCTGGGATTGCCCCTGTTGATTACCGGCATCGGCCCGGAGGAAGAACGCCTCAAAGCCATGGCCATGGATAATATTCAGTTTCTCGGCCATGTGGATGACCAGACCCGAACTCGACTCATGGCCCGGGCTCGCATGGTCATCGTGGCCGCCCTGGAGGATTACGGCCTGGTGCCCATTGAGGCCAACACCAGCGGGACCCCGGTGGTTGCCTTTGGGGCCGGAGGCGTATTAGATACCCAGGTACCGGGGATGACCGGTTTGTTCTTTAATCGCCAGGCCCCAGAAGCGGTGTATTCTACCCTGATGAAAGCCGTCGAACACCCCTGGAACTACACAAAAATACGGGACCACGCCCTGGCAAACTTTACCGAAACGGCCTTTTTCAATAAGCTTAATCACTTTCTGAACCATACCCTGGGGAACCAGGGGTTAACGCTTTCTGCATGACGTTATTCAACTCATTCAAGGGATGATTTATGGTGGTAAATTCCCCCCATGCGTTTACCCCAGAGCCAGAGTTTGGCTACGGCCAATTATTTGGTGTATTGCTCCGACGCTGGCCCTGGATCGCTGGAGCCTTAGGTCTTTCCGTGGCTGGCGCGGTTTACTTATTGACCCAGGAAGAGCCGACCTACTTCAGCACGATGCAGTTAATCGTAGAGCCTAATTTCGATCAAGATCTGCGCGCCCAGGACTTTGCCGGAGTGGCTAACGAACAGGTCAACGAAACCGACTACGCCACCCAATTAACCCTGATGCAAAGCAGTCAGTTCATCAGCGATGCCGTGGAACTGTTGCAGGACGAATATCCTGACCTGGAGGCAGAAGATGTCGAGGAAGAATTTGCCCTGGGGCGCATAGAAACCAGTGAAGAAGCGACCCGGATTTTTGAAGCCACCTATATCGATAACGATCCCATCAAAGCCCAAAAATTCCTGGAGGCGCTGCAGACCGTCTATCTGCAATACAACGAAGCACAACAGACCAAACGATTGGTGCGAGGTCTAGAACATATCAATAATCAATTAGCGAAAACCCAGGAAAATTTGGCCCAGGCGCAAAATAAACTGGAGCAGTTTCGGCAGAGCCAGAACCTGATTGATCCTTCCCAGGAGGGGCAGGACATGGTCGCCAGCCTGAGCCGCATTCAGGAAGAGCAGCGACAACTGCTGGCTGAACTGCGGCAGGTGGAACAAAACAACGCCGCTCTGACAGAGCAAGTTAAGCTCTCCCCTCAAAATGCTTTAATGGCTTCCCGGCTGAGCCAGTCGCCCCGCATTCAAGAGCTGTTGAATGGCCTGCAGGAAACCGCCCTGGCCCTGGCCGACCGGCAGATTATTTACACCGAAGAAGACCCATCAGTGCAGGTACTCGTGGAGCAGCGGAACAACCAGCTGGCCCAACTCCGTCAGGAAATCGCTGCGGTTGCCGGCCAGCAGACCGACGTCACCCCAGCGCCAGGCCCCGGGTCTGATCCCTATCTAAGGTTTAGCCCAACGGATTTTGAGCTGATCGGTCAATTAATTGAAACCCAAGTCAATCTGCAGGGGTTAGAGGCCCGACTCGCTACTCTGCAGCAGCAGGAAGCAGAACTCAGGGGAGAAATTGACCGATATCCCAGCCTGATGGCCGAATATGACCGACTGCAACCGGCGGTGGAAATTGAACGCAACACCCTGGAGCAGCTCCTGCAGCAGCGGGAACAGCTCAGTTCGGAACTGGCCCGGGGCGGCTTTGTGTGGGAGGTGGTGGAACCGCCCCAGCCGGGTCAAAAAATTGGGCCAGATCCCCTCAAACCAATTGCCCTGGGGGTGGTGGCCGGATTGTTTTTGGGGGGCACCCTGGCTTTTATCCGGGAAGCCATGGACCAGCGGGTGAGAACCTCGGAAGCCTTGAAGCGGCAGGTTCCCCTTCCGCTGCTGGGGCTCTTACCCGCCCAGTCCCCGCGCCGGGGCCTGATCGCCGCTGCCCCAACCCCCCGAGAAGACAGTGTCGGGCTGCACCCTGAGCTGGCCGACGCGGCCCTGCTCCGAACAATTTTGTCCCCCTCCTTTCGAGAATCCCTTGATGTCGTTGCCAACAATCTGCAGCTGTTGTCCAGTGGTCAGCCTGCTCGGGCCATAGCCGTTACCTCGGGCTTACCGGGGGAAGGTAAAACCACCCTGAGTCTGGGCTTGGCCTTCAGCCTGGCCCGCATGAGCCAGCGGGTGCTGGTAATTGACGCCGATTTGAGGCAATCAGGAATTCAGACGGGGCTGGGGATTGCCATGGAGGTAGGGTTGACGACCCTGCTGACGGGCAAGAGTCGCAAATGTCGCCCCCACCGCATAGACTTTGGCGGCAACCACATTGACGTGCTACCGGCCGGGCCAGATCCTCAAGATCCCATAGCGCTTTTAAGCTGCCCCCGGTTTGCGACGTTAATCCAGCGGTGCAAAGACCGTTACGACATGGTTCTGGTGGATACTCCACCAATTTTGGGCATGGCCGATGCCCTAAAAGTGGGAGCCGTTTGCGATGGTACGGTCCTGGTCGCCCGGTTAGACCGCATTACCCAGCCCACCTTAACGGAGGTGATGGCGCTGCTGGCTCCGATCCAGGTGTTGGGGTTGGTGACCAACGGCGTAAAACCTTCATCCCAGCGCTACCGCAGTTATGGCAGTGCGGGCGGAGTGGTCGCTTCCCCCCTGCTCCGAAGCTCTGATCAGTAACCCGGAGCAGGAGAACCCCTATCAACCACAACAATTTTTACCCTAAAACCATTATGAATGCTCCTCACCCTGTAGAGACCGGCCTGCCCAACCATCTCCCTTTGCCTCAACGGGATGCTCCAACCCTGGCCTGCAACCTGTGCTGGCGGCGGGGAAAAATCTGGGTCAGCCTGGCCGACAATACCCCCGATTTTGTGCTGCCTGCCCTGGCCAACGAAGCCTGGTTTAGGGCCTGTGTCACCAAGTCAAAGGCAACGGCAGTGTGCATTGATCCGGACCTGGGGCAGGCCCCCATGGAAGCCTGGGCCAGGGCTTGCCAGGAGGCCAAAAAGCCGATTTACCTGAGAATTCCCTCCATGGCGACCCTGCCCCACAAACGCCAGCTCCTGGCCTGGTGGTGCAAACGCTGCTGGGACTATGGCGTAGCAGCGTTGCTGCTGGTTGTCCTGAGCCCGGTGATGGCCCTGCTGGCGGTGCTGATTCGGCTGCAGGATGGCGGCCCCATCCTGTTTACCCAGTGGCGGGTGGGTAGACGGGGGCGGCTGTTTAAGATTGTCAAGTTTCGTTCCATGTGTCTCGATGCTGAGCATCTGCATCAGCAGGTGATGGCCCAGCAGCAGGGACTCCATAAACTCAGGCATGACCCCCGGGTAACGCCCCTGGGGCGATTGATGCGCAAGTACAGCCTGGATGAACTGCCCCAGTTAATCAATGTGCTGCGGGGGGAAATGAGCCTGGTGGGTCCTCGGCCCTGGGCTTTGTATGACGCCGTGCAAATTACCCCTGAACTGCGCCATCGGCTCAACGCCCTCCCCGGTATTACCGGAGCCTGGCAGGTTACGGCCCGGTCCCACAACTGCGATTTAGTGGCCGTCAACCGCCTCGACTTAGATTATCTGCAGCAGTGGACTTTCAGCACCGATTTAAAGTTTTTGCTGCTGACGGTACCCAGAGTAGTGACCGGTTTTGGAGCCTATTAAACCCTGTCCAAGTCCAGAAGTGGAGTTTGGCCTGAGAGAAAACTTCAGATTTCGAGCTGGACCTGGCATCAGGGCTTATGCATCAGGGAAATTTCCCCCCAGCACCCCGTCGGCATTGGCAAAAAAACAGGGATCAAACGTGTTAAAAGTATCCAGCAAAAAACACACCCCTTCCCGCTTTAAGGCATTATTTGACACCCAGCATCTGGAGGCCGATCTGAAGGGGCGAACCCTGCGGGGAGGCACCGTGACCCTGGCGTCCCAGGGCTTCCGATTTGCCCTACAGATGGGGTCAACGGTAGTGTTGGCAAGGCTCTTAACCCCGGCGGACTATGGCCTGGTGGGCATGACCAGCGTGGTCACGGGCTTCATTGAACTCTTTAGGGACCTGGGGCTATCGGAAGCAACGGTGCAGCATGCCACCATTAATCACCGGCAGGTCAGTACGCTGTTTTGGCTGAACGGTCTGGTTGGGTTTGCCCTGATGTTAGGGGTTATTGCCCTGGCGCCCCTGGCCGCCCGCTTTTACCAGGAACCCCAGGTGGCGGGAATTATGAGTGCTCTGTCCATCAATTTTTTGATCAGCAGCACAGCGGTTCAGCATGCAGCCCTGCTGAAGCGGCAGATGAAATTCACCGTGCTGGCCATGCTCAATATTCTGTCTATGGCCCTGGGGGTTTTAGTGGCCGTAGGCTCTGCCTACATGGGAGCCGGTTACTGGGCTCTGGTTTTGATGTACCTGACCTCCGTACTGACCTACTCAGCAGGATGTTGGGCCACCTGCCGCTGGCGACCGGGCAGACCGGATTTTAATTCAAACATTGGCTCCATGCTCAGGTTTGGCGGTAATTTAACCGGATTTAATGTCGTCAACTACCTGGCCCGCAACCTCGACAATCTGCTCATTGGTCGGGTCTGGGGGTCTGGGGAATTGGGCCTTTATGCCAAAGCCTACCAGCTCATTTTATTGCCGATTAATCAAATCAACGCGCCCATCACCAACGTGGCCATGCCGGCCTTAAGCCGCCTGCAGGCAGACCCGCAAAAATATCGACGCTACTACTACAAAGCGGTCTTGTTGATAAGTGCGGTGGGAATGCCCATCATTGGCTTTTTGTTTGCCGCATCCCGGGAAATCATACTCCTGATTTTGGGCAGTCAATGGTTGGGGGCGGTGCCCATTTTTCAGGTGTTAATGCCGGCTGCTTTTATCGGCACCTTCAATGTAGCTACCGGTTGGGCCTATCAGTCATTGGGGCGAACCGACAGACAGTTTCGCTGGGGTTTGATCAGTTCCGGTATAAAAGTTCTCGTCTTTTTAATAAGTATTCGGTGGGGAGCTTTAGGCATGGCCATTGGGTATTCGGCATCGGAGGTGGTCCTTTTAATTCCCCGGTTGATGTATTGTTATCGCGGCACGTTCTTAAGCACGTTGAGTCTGGTTAAAGCATTAGTCTATCCGTTTACGGCTTCCATTATTCCGGCTTTTTTCATCTTTTTTGCCTCCTCTAGTTTTGACGCCTTTAATCAGTCCTCCGGCGTTACAACTCTCCTCAAAGCGACAGCATTTGCGGCGAGTTACTTCGCCCTCTGGGTTCTCCTGCCAGGGGGAGGATCTATTTTGAAAGAAGTGCTGGGCTTATTAAGACAGATCAAAAGGTGAAGGTTCGATTCCCTTAGCAATTATCCGTTCCACTGGCATTACCCATATGATCACTCCCTCCAATTTTGTTCATACCTCAACGGATCTTTTGAACCCCAGGGTCCGGGTCAGAAGAAAACTGCATCGACTGTTCAGCCAGATTGAAGATGAGCCCATTTTTATTCTGGGTAATCACAAATCGGGGACTTCTGCCATCGCCGGGTTGTTTGCTGAACTGGTCGGACTACCCACGACCATTGATCTCCCCTCTGAAATGGAAACTCCCACCTGCCATCAGGTGCGGCAGGGAATGGTGCCGTTCCAGGCATTTGTACAGAAGAACCGGGTAGAATTCACCCGAAAAATTATCAAGGCCCCTGAACTGACCTTGCTCTACCCCCAGGTAAAGGAGTATTTCCCTGGGGCAAGATTTGTTTTCATTCTGCGGGATCCCAGGGATAACATTCGCAGCATTTTGAATCGGCTGAAAATACCGGGTCATTTGTCTGGCATTGATCCCAAATCTTTCCCGGAAATGACTCCTGCCTGGGAATTAGTATTGGACAATTGCTGGTTGGCAATGCCCCCATCCCATTACATTGATGCCCTGGCTGAACGGTGGAGCTATATCGCCCGCATCTATCTTCAGCAGCCGGAAAATTTCGTATTGATCCAATATGAGGATTTCTGCCGGGATAAGGTGGCTCAACTTAAAACCCTGGCTGACAGGCTGAATCTAAAGGCCAGGAATGATGTGTCAGATTGGCTGGACTACCCGTTTCAGCCCCAGGGTAATCGCAAAGTCAGCTGGCAGGAATTCTTTCAAGACAATCTGTCGAGAATCGAGAGCTTGTGCCATGAAGAGATGGAGCTTTTGGGATATACCAGAAGCGCTGAAATTTGTTTGGATTTTGGATCTCCCGTGGTCCACCCTAGCCCTTAGTTTTTTTGAGTTTAATGATGAATATTGCCGTTGTTGTGGGAACATTTCCTAGCCTTTCAGAGACATTTATATTGAATCAAATCACGGGCTTAATCGACCGTGGCCACCAGGTTGATATTTATGCCCAGGAAATCGGAATGGTTTCCAAGATTCATGCAGATGTGAAGCGATACGAATTGATGGCCAGGGTGCAGCTTTTCCCCAAAGCCTCAGAAGGCAAATTCTCTCGGTATCTTGAATCCCTGGGGGCCTTAGTAAAAGC
This sequence comes from uncultured bacterium, assembly GCA_964590465.1. GTDB lineage: Bacteria > Cyanobacteriota > Cyanobacteriia > Phormidesmidales > Phormidesmidaceae > CAZPYG01. Next base: position 25,340 of record CAZPYG010000058.1, read on the forward strand.
CAGCTTGGGGCGACCAGATTTGCTATTTAAGGCGCTCAATTTTGGGCGGTATGGGACCACTTTACTTGCCTGGCGATTGTTCTATTCACCAATGCTTTCCAGGCAACCCAAACGATATGACATTATTCACTGCCACTTTATGTTTAACGGACCCCTGGGGCTGATTATCCGGCAATTTAATAACCCCCAGGCTAAGGTGGTCACAACTTTCCACGGTTGCGACGCCAATATAAAAATTGCAGCAATCGACCAAAAAAAGTATGGCTGGTTATTTCAACACTGTGATTTATTCACCTCAAACACCAGCTTTACCGCCAAGCAGGCCGTCCTTTTAGGGTGTCCTGCCGAAAAGATGGTCAAACTACCGGTGGGTTTGGATATCAGTAAATATCACTATCGCGAAGCCAGGTTTCCCCGGGATGGCGCCGTGAAAATTCTGACCGTAGCCAGACTGGTAGAGAAAAAAGGTTTGGAATATTCCATTCAGGCCGTGGCAACGCTCGCTAAACGGTATCCCAAGCTTGAATATCTGATCGCTGGCGACGGACCCCTCAAACCATCCCTTAAGGCCCTATGTATCGATTTAGGGGTAGACAAAAATGTGCAATTCCTCGACTGGATGGATCAGGACGAAGTCAGAGATTTGTACCGGACCTCCCATCTATTTGTTCTGGCCAGCGTCACCGCTGCCAATGGTGATAAAGAAGGGCAGGGACTGGTGCTGCAAGAAGCTCAGGCCACTGGATTACCCGTTGTTTCTACCCTGCATAACGGCATTCCGGATGGGGTTTTAGATGGCAAATCTGGTTTTTTAGTACCCGAAAGGGATGTCGAAGGTTTAGCCCAGAAGCTGGATTATCTCATTCAAAATCCTCAAATTTGGCCCGAGATGAGCCGGGCCGGACGTGACTTTATCGAGACCAAATTCAATATCGAAATGCTGAATCACCATCTAGAGGATATGTTCAAAAATCTTTCCCGGGATGAGCCGGTTCAGGGGACAGATCCCCTATTTTCGCAACCCCTGTCCTTGCCGGCCTGAGCGATGAATTGGTTCAGGTTCCGAGTCTGTGAGTTATTCCCTGGAGGTTCGATGCTATCCACCCAACCCAAGCTACTGATGATTTTCCCGTCTACCCTGCGGGGCGGAGTTGAAGAATATAACCTGGCGGCGGCCCGGGGTGCGAGCAGCCAGGGTTGGGAGGTTCATGCGGCCTTTCCAAAACGGGCAGGGACCGTTGCTTTAATGCATGATTTCAAAGCCAGTGGCATTATCTACCATCCCCTCAACATTGCTGAGGATGGGGATTGGTTGCCGGGTATAACCCGCCATTTCCCTCGACTGTGGCGCACTCTGCGACTATTAATTGCCCTCAAACCCAGGGTGGTGCAAATTACCTTACCGGCCCCCGACTACTGCCTGGGCAGCATTCTCGCCTGCGGCCTCCTGCAGGTGCCCACCGTGGTGCGGTTTGGTTTAGTGCTGCCACTGGCAACGGCGGTGAATCCCTTGCGGATTAGGGCCTACCAGTGGGTCAGGGGGCGGCGGCAGCAGTGGGTCACAATTTCCCAGCACAATCGGCGTTTGCTGGCTGAGATGTTTCAGATTCCCCCCGGGGACATTGTCTGTATCCATAACGGAGTCAACCTGAACCGACTGCAACCCCTGGAGGCAAAAGCCCGCCCTGCCCTGCGACGCCAGGTGCGCCAGGAACTGGGGTTGCCCGAGTCGGCTCGACTGGTGTTAACCGTAGGCCGGTTGAACGCCCAGAAGGGATATTCAGACCTGGTTTCGGCTATCCCGGCCATGCTCCAGGCATACCCTGATGTGCATTTTGTCTGGGTCGGGGAGGGTGACCAGCGGCAAGACCTGGAGAACCAGTTGCAGACCCATCAGTTGACAGACCGGGTGCTGTTGCTGGGCTATCGGTCGGATGTTCCCCGACTGCTGCAGGCGGCGGATCTATTCCTGTTCCCGACCCATTTTGAAGGGGGGCAGTCCTTCGCCATCTCCGAAGCCATGGCGGCCGGTCTTCCCATCGTCACCTCCGACGCCAGCGGGATTCCTGAAGTGGTGCATCACCGTACCCACGGACTGGTGTTTCCCAGGGGAGACCGGGAAGCCTTGCGGGAGTCTCTGGGGTGGGCGTTACAGCATCCCGAGGCGATGCAGGCCATGGCCGCCGCCGCCCGCCAGCAGGCTGAGACGTTTACCGAAGCCAGAATGCTGAGTCTTTACGGAGACCTCTGGCAACGCCTCAGCCAGGGCATCCAAGCCCCCGCCGCCGCTGCCCTCAGCCCCGACCAAATTTAATCCCCAGCCTCTAACCATCCCACCCTTCCCACTTCCCACTTCCCTCCTCCCTCTTCCCTCTTCCCCCCAGGAGAAACCAGATCAACCATGAGAATTTTAGTCCTCTCCTGCCGCTATCCCGCCGACCTGCAAAAAGACGTGCAGGGCACCTTTCGCCGATTTAGTCTGTTCATGGATGCGCTGAAATCCATCGCCACCCTGGACCTGCTGTTTTTTGTGCCGCCCTGGCTGGAGGTGGATGCCTCGGAGGGCGCGATCGCAACCCACCAACAGGCGCTCTCCCACCACTGGCATACCCCCATCAGCCTGTTCCTCTGCCCCCAGCGGTCTGTCCCCAAACACCAACCTCCCTGGCAGCGCCAGCTCCGGCCTATCTTTGACTATCGGCACCAGGGCAGCTTTTACCCCACCAGTGCCCCCCAGCAGCTTCAGGCCCTGGACGCCTGTTTAGATCGCCAGCCCGACGCCATTTTTTGCCATCGCCTGGAGGCCATGACGCCCCTGCTGCAGACCCGTCGGGCTCTACCGCCGGTATTCTTTGACCTGGACGATGTGGAGCACATCGCCTTTGCCCGGCAAATTCGCCAGCCTCCCACCCGCCCCATCACCAAGCTCTACTACCTGCAAATCCCCGCCCTCTGGTGGGGCGAGCGCCAGAGCATACAACGGGCCAGCCGCACTTTCGTTTGCTCCCAGCGGGACCAGGCTGGCCTCAGCCAGGGCGGCCTGGAGGGCGTGGTGACAGTACCCAACGCCGTCGCCATTCCATCCTCCCCCGCCCCCCTCTGTGCGGAACCGACCCTGATGCTGCTGGGAGGCTACTACTACTACCCCAACCTCAACGCCGCCAACTATCTCATCGAGCAAATCTGGCCTCGGGTGCGCCAGGCTCGACCGGAGGCCCGTCTGTTGATTGCCGGAACCCATCCGGAAAACATTCGCACCTACGCTAAGCCCCCTGCCGGTGTGGAGTTTACCGGCTTTGTGGAAAACCTGGATGACCTTTACCGGCAGTCCCGGGTGGTCTGTTGCCCGATCCAATCGGGGGGCGGCACCCGGGTGAAGATGATTGAAGCGGTCGCCTACGGCAAACCCATCGTCGCCACCCCCATCGGCGCTGAAGGGTTGGGGCTGACCGATGGCCAGGAATACCTCCAGCGCAATTCCGCCAAAAGCTTTGCCGCAGCCTGCATTCAGTTACTCGATGACGACTCCCTCTGTTACCGCCTGGGCACCGCCGCCCGCCAGGCGGCCCTGGCCCACCATGACCGCAACGCCATTGTGCGGCTGATTCAGCAGCACGTTACCTCTGCCCTGTCCCTCACTCCCCAACTGGTATGATGGCCCAATTTTCTACCCCATCCGGCCCCCTGGTCAGCGTAGTGGTTCCCACCTACAACCGGCCCGGCTATCTAAAGCAGGCCCTGACCAGCGTTCTGCAACAGACCTATCAAAATTTCGAAATTCTGATTGCGGATGACTGCAGCCCCGATCATCCCCGACCCATGGTGGCAGCCCTGGGAGATGACCGCATTCGCCTCTATCGCCAGGCCGTTAACCGGGGGGTGGGGCAAAATGTCACCCAGGCTCTGGTAAAAGCCCAGGGCAAATACATCGCCTGCCTGAATGATGACGACCTCTGGGAACCCGGCTTTCTGGCCAGGCTGGTGCCCTACCTGGAGCAACACCCGGAAGCCTCGGTGGCCTTTTGCGATTATGCCGTCATCGACGCCGGGGGACGCATTAACCCCCGAAAGACCGTTGAACAGTCCCGCCGGGAAGGGCGAACTGATCTGAAACCCGGACTCCACCAGCCCTTCTGGAAAATTGGCCTGGTCTACCACGCCGTTTTCTGTGCCTCCGCCGCCCTGATCCGACGCGAAACCGTCGCCTGGGAACGGGTGGCGCCAGCAGGGGTATTTTGGGACTACTTCATGGTGTACCTGGCCTGCCGTGCTGGCCACGCGGCCTACTACTGTCCCGAAAAGCTGGCCCGGTATCGGGTCCATGCCCAATCTGAAAACATGCTCAGCGGCAGCCGCAACGCCCCAGCCAAAATTCGCAAAGGCAAAGCCGAAGTGTTCTGCTTCGAGATCTTTCTGCAGGACCCCAACCTCCAGGAGCTGAGCCCCCACTTCCAGCGGCAACTGGCCCAGGCCCACACTACCCTCGCCATCGGTCACCTGCGCCTGGGTGACGTTGCCACTGCCAGACCCCACATCCGCCATTCCCTGCAGCAGCGCTTACTCCATCCCAGAGCCTGGATCGCCCTCTGCCTCAGCTACCTGCCCCAACCCCTAGCCGCCCCGCTGGTGAACATGCGAAATCGCTTTTCCAAATACTCCTGAATTAGAGCGGAGGGGGGGGATTTAGTACCAGGTGCCAGGTGCC
>CAZPYG010000059.1:0-29961 GCA_964590465.1 uncultured bacterium
CGGTCCCATCCCCTCCCCAGGACTCCTCCCGGGCAAATTCCACGGCGGATCAAGGGGTACCAGCAGCCCCCGACCCTCAGCCCACCCGAGACTACTTCCGGGAAGGGGTCAACCGGGCCTCTAGCGCCGTCGCCATTGGCCAATCGGCTCAGTCCCAGGACGACTGGACCCTGGCCGCCAGCCGCTGGCAACAAGCGGTCGATTTACTCAAGCAGGTCCCCGCTACCAGTCCCGATTATGCCCAGGCCCAAACTAAAATCCAGGAATATCAGAGTCACCTTGCCGCAGCTCAACAGCGAGCGACTCGGCCACCCACAAACACCACGGCGGCCCAAGCTCCTCCTCCACGTCCCGATGGTCTGGTGGCGCAAATTCCCATTCAAGAGCGCCACGGCGGCACTCCGGTAGTCGCCGTGGCCATGAAAGGGCAAAGGGGGACCCAAACCTTTCCCATGCTGTTTGACACCGGGGCTACCGGCACCTTAATTACGCCAGCCATGGCCGATGCCCTGGGGGTTGTCATTGTGAATGAAACCCAGGCCCGCATCGCCGATGGCAGTGTCGTCACATTGCCCATCGGTTATATCACCTCCATAGAAGCTGGGGGTCTCCGCAAAGAAGGCATGCTGGTGGCCATTGGCGGCAGCGTCGGCCTGCTTGGGCAAGACTTCTACGGAGAATACGGCATTGCCATGGGGTCAAACGTGATTAATTTGCACCAGTAGCCAGGAATCCACGAAGGGGTATGGAGAGTCGGCTTTAGCCCCTGCTCACCCAGTTACTCCCCTAGAAAACTCACGAGTTCTTCTACTTTTTGCCAGGCGGCCCCGCTGCTGAGGATGTCGCGAGCCAGTTGAACCCCTGTTTGCATCGCGTCCTCGAAGCAGGGGGCGTCGATCTTTTCCCCCACCTTTAACGCCAACGCCGCGTTGAGAGCTACGACATCCTGCTGGGGTTGGGTTCCCTTCCCCTGCAGCACAGCGGTCAAAATCGCTTTGTTTTCTTCCACGTCTCCACCCCGCAGGGCAGACTTGGGGGCTGAGGTTAAGCCGAGGGCTTGGGGATCAAGCACCACCTTGGACACCCGCCCGTTCACCACAACGGTGAGGTCGGTCTTATCGCCCAGGCCAGCTTCGTCTAGCTTTTCCCGGCCGTGCAGAACCATGGCTTGAGGGCGTCCGAGCTGGTTCAACGCTTCAGCCATGGTTGTTACCACTTGAGGATCATAAACCCCAATCACCTGCCCCGTAGGCTGCAGAGGATTCACCAGGGGACCCAGTAGATTGAAAACCGTGCGCATTTTGAGAGTGCTGCGGAGGGGGGCGACGGCTTTCATTGCAGGGTGCCAGCCCCTGGCGAACAGGAAAGTGACCCCAACCTTGTTTAAGGCTTGCTTGACTCGGTCCGGATCAGCCCCCAGGTCAACCCCTAGGGCTTCCAAAACGTCGGCAGACCCCACCTTACTGGAGGCAGAACGGTTACCGTGCTTGGCCACGCGAATACCTGCCGCTGCTGCCACAAACGCCACTGCAGTGGAAATGTTGAAGGTATGGGAGCCATCGCCCCCGGTGCCGCAGGTGTCAATGCAGGGGGAATCGTGGCGCAGGTCACCATCCCACCCCAGGGACTGGCTCTGCAATACTCGGGCCATACCCGTCAGTTCATCGGCTGATACCCCTTTCGCCTGGAGCCCAACCAGAAACCCCCCTGAGAGCACTTCGGGAATACTCCCGCTCAGCCATCCCCGCATCAGGGCCTCGGCCTGGGCTTGGCTGAGGGATTCCCCCTGCACAATGTGGTCTAGCAGGGCAGGCCAGTCTTGGGTTTCAGTTGCGGTCGACATTGCTGGAGTCACAATTTTTCTCAGGGATTACCACTATGGATAAATCTATCAGAGTATCTTCCCCAGACATGATTGGATGTTGCGCGGGAGCTACGGAGGCCAGTCGATCAACGGAGAAGATTTTGCTACAGCGGGAGAATGAATAACCCCTACGGATAAAGCTTGAAACGCTTCATCCTACGCCCCCGGGGACATAGCCACTGACCCCGGCGCACCGTAACATTCAAGACATAGAAAAACCTAGAGCATACATATAAACCATGCAAATAGTCGAACACTCAACATTCCGTAATTATTTGTTACATTTAGACCAGAAGGCGATTCACTCTAAGTTTTTCTTTAGGAGGTCCCATGACCTACACCATCGATAACCGGTCCAAGCAAGTTTCCGTTGGGTTTGCGGCTCCTGTTACGAATGCCATTCAAGCCTTCAAGGGCTTGACCATAGATGAGCAGCTCGGGTTGCTCTGGGTAATCTACGACAATATGGGGCGTTCCATTACACCCGCCGCTCCCGGGGCTGCTCGTTTGCAGTTCGCTGAAGGGTTGCTGTCTGACGTTAAGGTCATGGCCCCCCAGGAGCAGTTGCAGTTCATGCGCGATCTGGTGGCCCAGAAGAATACTGCGTTGACCCGTTCCTACGGGGTGTTAAGCAACAACACGAAGCTGGCTTTCTGGTATCAGCTGGCCGAGGCGATGCGCACTGGTGAGGTAGTGCCTGTGCCTTCTTTCTACAAGCTCAGCCAGGGTGCGATGGCAGTGTTCGGGCAGATTTCTCGGCTGGAGTTTAACCAGCAAATTACGGTTCTGCGGCAAGCCGTTGTCGACATGGGCGTAGATCCCATTGCTTAAGCGGGTCGACTCCCATCAGGAAGGGGCAGCTACTGACGGTAGCGCCCCTTTCCTAGATCTAAACCTTGAAATCGAGGGATTCACCCTTGGGAGGGTGATTCAACTAAGCAGTAATTCCTAAACTAAACTTAACTTGACTTAACTCTATAACTATTAGGAGCCTTATGGTCACCCAGACCGCATCCTTTGCCATAGCAACCGTCGAACCTGTTTTAGGTCAATATTTCGAGGGCTTTAATGCCGGGGAATACGAGCGGGTCGCTTCCCTATTTGATGCTGAAGGCGTTCTCAGCCCCCCCTTTGAGGTAGGAATTCTAGGTCCCGCAGCGATCCGAAACTATTTAGCGACTGAAGCAAAGGGGATGCGAGCATTTCCCCTAGACGCAGAAGTCGCGGAACTAGAGGATGATCAGCGCCAGATCATCGTTAAAGGCCGCGTGAAAGCGATGGGCTTTATGGTCAATGTTCAGTGGACGTTTATCCTGAGCCAGAAGGATGCCATTCTGAACGCTCACATCAAGCTGCTGGCATCACTCCAAGAATTGATGCAAATTAACCAGGTGTAAAAGTCCCAGGGGTTAGGCTACTTTTGCCGCAGCCGGTTGTTTAAATGCCCCAGAAAGCAAAGAGCGGCCTAATTCTAGATGCTCAGGAGCACATCGCCAGTCCGGATGGGCGGTCATGAGCAGGGATTCTAGGGATTCATAATCGAACAGGTGCCAGACCGGATTGGGGCCGGTGGCCTCTGCGATGGCATAACAATTCTCAGCCACACAGTGGATAGTCATACCCCGACCCATTTCTGTGGGCAGGGTCAGCACAGCCCCTATGGTGAGTTTGCGGAAACTGCGGATGGACTGACAGAAGGTTTCAAAATCTGGTGCCTTAAGGCCCGGCAGAACCCGCACAAAGCCTTGTTCCCCATTCACAGTGATCCAGTAACGCCGCATGGGATCGATTCCCTTTAACCAGGGAGACTCATCATCGAGGCGATAGCGGGGAGCTAAAGACAGTTTAGAGAACATACTTTTCCATAGGACTCATTGGCTGCCCCTATAGAATCACTAAGTTTCCCTTAGGTTCTCAACCCACTGCAACAAAAGTATAAGAAAAGGGCAACAGCAGATGAGTTGCCTGGCGATGGGATGGCAGTTCCAGGTCCTTTGATGCCGTCCTGGGTGGAATCAAGTTTCTTTTTTCCTGCCATGGACCCAGCTTGACATGACAAAAGCGCAGACAAAATGTCAGGGATTTTGTCGACGGGGGGAATGTCCGCTTCCTACCGTTCCCCCTGCAATGGGTTATCCCATGTCCTGCCCCTCTTCCGAGCTGCATCCATGGCCGGAAGGGACCCAAATATTTGGTGAGTGATCCATTGGTTCTTACAATGGGTTCATTAAGTTCGGGTTATCAACCACTGGAGGAAGCATGGTTAGTCGTCCAATTATTCTGGGGATCGTGGGGGATAGTGCCGCCGGTAAAACTACCCTGACCCGAGGAATTGCCCAAATTTTGGGAGAAGACCAAGTCACCACCATCTGTACGGACGATTACCATCGTTACAACCGCCAGCAGCGTAAGGACATAGGCATTTCCGCATTGCACCCCGACTGCAACTACATGGATATCATCCAGCAGCATCTGACCCTACTGCGCACCGGGCAGCCCATCCTCAAGCCCATTTACAATCACACCTCCGGCGACTTTGACCCACCGGAATACATCAAACCCAAGCGCTTCGTCATTGTAGAGGGGCTGCTGGGCTACTACACCCGGGGCTCTCGCGAGGCCTACGATATCAAGGTTTATCTGGCTCCTCCAGAAGATCTGCGCGCCCACTGGAAAATCAAGCGAGACACTCGCAAACGGGGTTACCACGAAGATCAGGTGATCGACCAAATTAAAGCCAGAGAGCCTGACTCTGAAGCTTTTATCCGGCCCCAGCGCCAGTGGGCCGATGTGGTAGTCAGCTTCTATCCCCCCACTGACGACGGCGGTTCCGACGATCTGCTGCTCAATGTACGCCTGGTCATGCGCCCCACCATCGAACACCCTGATTTCCTGCACCTGATTGACAACAAACACGGTGGCAGTCTGGGAGATGCCATTCGCATTGGGCTCGACCGGGATATGGGTAAACCAGTGGATGTGCTGGAAGTAGACGGCCACGCCACCGAAAAGCAAGTTCAGGAGCTTGAGCGTACCCTCTGTGGTGAGATTCCCTACCTGGGCAAGTTCTGCAGCATCGAAGGCAATACCGACATTGGTAATGTGGTGGGTACCACCGGGGAAACCCTCCAGAGCTATCCCCTGGCGCTAACTCAGCTACTGATCACTTATCACATGCTGAAAGCGGCCAATATTTACGAATAACTGCTCTGGGCATCCCATAGAGTGGCCCCGTGATGGGCACACCCGTCCCAGTCGGCGTTTGACCGTTATCCTATCGCCTGTATTGCCCACTACTCCGGGAAGGTTAGTGGGCAATCACGTTTTGGGACCTTTCCCCTAGGGCCAACCAAAAGTCGGTCATCTCTGCCCGGTCCCTCCTCTCTGTAAAATTCTCCTTTATGTACATCTCAACTGCCTACCTCTACCATGATGGACACCATTCGTCTCAGCGGTATCAAGGCCTATGGTTACACCGGTGCCCTGCCAGAAGAAAATATTCTAGGTCAATGGTTTGAAGCTGAAATCACCCTTTACATCAATTTAGTCCGGGCTAGCCAGAGCGACGACTTAGCGGATACCTGCGATTACCGGGGCATCATCGACAACGCCATGGGGATTATTCGAGAAGCGCGCTTTTCGTTGATCGAACGACTGGCGGGGGAAATTGCATCGTCTACCCTCACCGCCGATCAGCGCCTCCAGCAGGTTACGGTAAAAGTCACCAAGCTTTCCCCTCCTATTGCCGACTTCAGGGGGCAAATTTCCGTGGAAATGACCCGGGTGGCCCCACCCATCAGTTAAGGAATCGGAAGCAGCGAATATCCTAAATATCCAATTTTTGTAGGGCTGGCATTTTGCTCACCTTGGGCCAGTCAAGATGGCAATCCCTCCAAAAGCGCGATCTGAAGGGATAACCCCCGTTAGACTAGGAACAGATTGTCAGTCTTATGCCAGATTCAGTCTTTTCTCCTCCATGGCGACCCCCTCAACCAATCCATCTGAACTACGACAACCACTACGTGCCGAGCTAGCCCGCCTGCCCGCCTGGCTGCGACGCCCCATTGGCAACGCCAGCGAAATTTCAGAAGTCCAGCGGATCATCAAACAGCGAAACATTCACACCATTTGTGAGGAAGGTCGCTGCCCCAATCGCGGCGAATGCTATGCCAACCGTACCGCGACTTTTTTGCTGATGGGGTCTACCTGTACCCGGGCCTGCGCCTTTTGCCAGGTGGACAAGGGTCATGCCCCTATGGCTCTGGATCCCCATGAGCCTGACAAGGTGGCGGAATCGGTGCAGCTGTTAAACCTGAAATATGTGGTGCTCACCTCCGTTGCCAGGGACGATCTGGATGACCACGGTGCTGGGTGGTTCGTCCAGGTGATGGAAACTATTCGCCTGGTCAACCCCGGTACGGCCATTGAGGTCCTCACTCCCGACTTTTGGGGAGGTCCAGGGCGCCATGCAGCCCAGGCCGAACGAGTGCGCACCGTCGTTGTCGCCAAACCCGCCTGCTATAACCACAATTTAGAAACGGTCAAACGACTACAAGGTCCGGTGCGACGGGGGGCCAAATATGATCGGTCCCTCCAGGTACTGCAATTGGTGAAACAGTTTGATCCCAGCATTCCTACCAAGTCAGGGCTGATGGTAGGCCATGGCGAGACGGAAGCTGAGCTCATCGAAGCTATGGAAGATCTGCGGCGGGTGGGGTGCGATCGCATCACCCTTGGCCAGTACATGCGCCCCTCCCTGGAACACCGACCCGTTGAGCGCTACTGGACTTCGGACGAATTTGACCGGTTGGGAGAGGTGGCCCGAGCATTGGGTTTTACCCACGTGCGGTCGGGTCCTCTGGTGCGTAGCTCGTACCATGCTGGGGAGCAACCGTAAAAAGGCAGAAGATAAAAATTGGTTCAGCAATTACAGACTCATCAATTACAGACTCATCAGAATGGTCTGCCGGTCTGGCGGCTTTTGCCTTTGATCGATGGCCCAGGTCATCTACAAATGGCCATAGACCAGTGGCTGTTGAAGCAACATCAGCATCACGGGCATCCTCCCGCCCTGCGCTTTTATACCTGGAATCCGCCTGCCATCTCCCTGGGAGTCAGCCAGCGGCGGCAGGTGCCGGACCACTGGCGGCATCTTACCTGGCAGGGAGAGCCGGTGGAGTTAGTGCAGCGTCCGAGCGGAGGACGGGGAGTGCTGCATCAGGGGGATTTGACCTACGCGGTGGTGACATCCCATATTCCCGGCAATTTAGACCAGGTGTATCGCACCATCTGTCAATTTTTGATTGAAGGCTGGCGTTCCCTGGGAGTAGAACTGCAGTTTGGTCAACCAGATCGGCAGTATTTGCGATCACAAAACTGCTTCGGCCTGGCCACCAATGCCGACCTGATCGATATCCGGGGCAACAAATTCATCGGCAGCGCCCAGGTGAAGCAGGGGAAGTTCGTCCTCCAGCACGGGTCAATAGCGTTGAAACCTGATCCCGACTTATTTCAGCAGGCGTTTCACTGTAGTCCTCCGGGTCGGGTCCACCGTCAGACGGGCGACATGGCCGACCTGTCTATGGCAGAAATCATCAGGACCCTAACCGCTGCCGCCCAGGTTTGCTTTCAATGCCGGTTCATAGAACACCCTCTGACGGCCCAAGAGCTGCATGAAATCAAGACTCTATCAGCTCTGCCCTCAAAAAGAGCTTGACGTTTCCGGCTATTGTGCCGTGCGGTGGTGGAATAAATGGGCGTTTCGGGACTTATATCCATTACAACCCAGCCAAATAGCTCTACCCAGCGGTAGTCGTTAACCGTTTACTTAAACTGTCTACTTAGGCAGGGTTGCTATGGCAATCCCCGTCCATGAAGCGCTTCAAAAAAAGTAGCAGCCCCATCACAGGTTACCCAACAGAGGGAGGCGAGACGGGGCTGGAGACGCAGTTAGGAGGTATCTTGGGTTCAGCATATCCGGCTGAAACGAAACCCGGACAACCCTTAATAAGTTTTTAACAACAGGGATCGATCCCCTTGCCCTTTCGTAACATCCAACGGTAATCCAAGTCTCAGCGATTGGTAAAGCCAAGATTGGGACTCCATAACAACTTAATAAAGCTTCCCAAGGTCTCCCATAAAGCTTCAGTAAAAACCAAATTCTGAGTTAAAAATATCACCTTGCACGGTGAAGGATCTCAGTATAACCAGATCGGGCCAGTCGAGGCAGGCATGGTCTTTAGCCACCCGATCCGGGAATAGATCCTTCGCTAAAAGGTACTCACACCATGAAAATGGCACTTATCAAGTTGTTTGTTATGCCAGGTGGGGTTGTGTTACTAATCGGAATTTGCCTGTTAAGTTTGATACTTATATACTCTCCAGTGACCCGACAGACCCAACAGGCTAAACAAGAGCGAGAAGAGTTCCCCGATCAGCGACGAGGGGGTGGCACCCATTGGGACAATACCCCCGACGATGTGGCTTAATAAAGACCTGACGTTCCTATGGTCTGTCCCTTGTCTTATAAGAGGTGGTCAAGTTCTTTTGAAAAGTTCTCTTTCAACGGTGTACGAGCTACTTCAGAAGATGGTTTTCAGAGTTAGACAGTAGCTGCGGTTCTTTTCAATGTAAGAACCCCTGACCAGAACGTTCCTTGTAGTTCTTTTTTATGGTTGGCGTTGAGGGAATCGTTCCCCAATCAGGTATTAGCCAACAGAGCATCGCTCTGATAGATTCCCGTATCTGTGGGAAGGCGTTGGGGCCTAGTAAATTTGCGCGTCCCTAGGGCGCATGGTTCCTGGTTTTTAGGTAAATTCACCGTTGAATAATAACTGTAAACACCTTTACTTCCCCCTTTTCAATTTCCATGGGGCTTCATAAAGCTGTTTCAGGCTCATTGCAGAGACCACATCTATTATTTAGAAATTTTTCTAGATCTTCCGGATTTTTGTTCGCGAAGTGTGAATAGGTAATCATATCTAAAACCTCAAAGGGCAAGGGTGCTAATAGCTGACGTAACTCTCCTTGTTAGTCTCGGTTTATCACATGGTGCAATTATCGGCCTTGCCGCTAAAAAGGTATCGCCAAAAGCTGAGGAATTCTATCATTAACCGGTTCAACTTTGGCTGTAGAGCCATTTTAGTTTCTGGACTCCTGGCATTGACCTGCATTTCTGCAGGAAAACGGTTAAGCTTGTTCCAATATTTAGAGCTCACCAGTTTTGATCACTTAACTCGTCTACAACCGCGCCAGTTACCTGACGATAGGTTATTGATTATTGAAATCACAGAGCAAGATTTAGAAGCTTTCGGTTGGCCTCTTTCAGATCAAACTGTTGCCGAGGTTATTCACAAAATACAACAATTAAAACCGGCTGTTGTTGGCCTTGACATTTATCGTAATACACCTCAACCGCCTGGCAAACTCAATCTAATGAAAGAGTTCGAAAGGGATAATGTCATCGGCATCATGAATGTGGGCAACCAACCGAACAATGGGGAAGTTGAAGCACCTGAGGGTTTGCCCACCGAGCGTATCGGCTTTAATGATTTAGCCATTGACCCCGATGGCGTCTTGCGACGCAATTTGATTTTTGTCGGGAATACCAACAATGCTTACTATTCTTTTCCCCTGCGGTTAGCCCTGGCCTACCACAATGAATTGGAGTTTACAGTTGACCCCAGGGGTAATTTTATCGCGATTGGCAATGCAAAATTACCTGCCCTAAATGTCGGAGATGGCGGCTACTCCCATTCTGACAACCGGGGTTATCAGGTTTTGATGCGGTACCGCGGCTACGATGCACCCGCTAAAACCTTATCCATTTCCCAGGTGCTGGCGGGAGACATTCCGTCTGAGTGGGTCAGGGGCAAAATTGTCCTGATTGGCTCCACTGCCTCCAGCTTAAAGGATGAATTTTTTACTCCCTACAGCCTCGACCAAACGGCAGAATTGGTCATGGCCGGGGTAGAAGTTCATGCCCAGAGCGTCAGCCAAATCCTGGATATGATTGCTGGACGTCCGGCTCTCTATCGGTTTATGCCCCAGTGGGGCGAATTTTTGTGGCTATCGGCCTTTGCCTTCCTGGCCGGCGTCCTGGGCTGGCACATTCGCCGTCCGGCACTTCTATTGCTAGCCAGCGGCTTCATTGTGATAGGCATTTGGGGAGTTTCCGGATTAGCCCTGCTCCATTTAGTTTGGGTGCCTACTATCGAACCCATGGCAAGTTTCCTGCTGGCGACGGGGTTGGTGGTAGGCCAAAAAGCACTGTATCGAAGCAGCTATGACCACTTAACCCTTTTGCCAGGGCGAGATATCTTCCTGATTAAACTACAGCAGCAGCTTGAAAATCAGCTCATAACTTCATCCAAATTACCCCTAGCCGTTGTCTTTTTAGATATAGATCGATTCAAGTTAATTAACCAGTCTTTTGGCCATTCCCTGGGGGATAAGATACTGCGCATCTTCGCTAGACGGTTGACTGCGGCTCTGCCCGAGTCTGCCCATCTATGCCACATGGGCGGAGATGAATTTGCGTTTCTCCTGCCGGTTTATGACCAAAGTTCTGTGCAAAAGCTGCTGAACCACCTTCAAGAAGAACTGTCTAAACCCATTGCCATTGCTCAGCATCGTCTGTCCATCAGCAGCAGTATGGGCGTTGTCCTGGTTCACAGTAAGCCCGTACCGAAACCCGAAGATCTACTGCGAGATGCCCACACCGCCATGTATCGGGCCAAGGCCCTGAATGAATACCGCTACGAAATTTTTGCCACCACCATGCATGAGGAGGCAGTCAGGCGATTAGAGCTAGAGAGCCATTTGTTACATGCCTTTGAGAAAGAGGAATTTCTGCTCCATTACCAACCCATTGTCTGTCTGAAAACCAGAAAAATTCTCGGATTTGAAGCCCTCGTGCGCTGGTATCGGGAAGATGAAGGCTTTGTGTCACCCGGGCAATTTATTCAAGTGGTGGAAGAAACTGGCTTGATTCTCAACCTGGGGCAGTGGATTTTTCGGGAGGCCTGTCGCCAACTGGCCAGTTGGCAAACTCAGTACCGACGGCAAGATTTGAAAATGAGCATTAATCTCTCCCGCCGTCAGTTTCTTCAGACAGATTTAGTGGAGCAGTTTGATGCCACCCTTAAAGCCCTGCATCTGGACGGTCGCCATGTGCAGCTCGAAATTACTGAAAGCATGATTATGAAAGACATTGGCAAAGCCGAAACCCTGATGCAAAACCTCAAAGGTTTAGGCTTGCAACTGGCAATAGATGACTTTGGCACGGGATATTCATCCTTGAGTTATCTCCACAAGTTCCCCACAGATACCCTCAAAATTGACCAATCTTTCGTTGGGCAGATGGATGCCAGTCGAGAGGACCAGGAAATTGTGCAAACCATTGTTACCCTTGGCCAGAACCTGGGCATGACCTTAGTGGCCGAGGGCATTGAGACTGAGGTTCAGGTCAATTTGCTGCGAGAACTGGGGTGCGAACTGGGGCAGGGTTATTTTTTCGCCAAACCCCTGGGTAGCGAGGCCGCCACAGCCCTGCTTGCGGATGGAAAGCTGGAGAATCCTGACCCGAAAAAGCTACTGCACGGATTTAATCATGAGGGTTCCCTGACTTGAAATGTTAAGTATCAGAGGATACGCCTCCAAAATCCCCTGGATTCTCCCTCAGGAATTTGCCTTGAAGATGGCGAAACATTGCCCCCCTAAGGGATGGGTTAATTTTTGTAGGCGGTTATGGTGGGGGTCAGCGCGTCACCATTACATAACACTATCTTTTGTTTAAGGAGTATACGATCGTCTAGGTAGTTTAGTTTTGGATTGGCACAGTAAAGGGAGATACAAATTTAGGGGTTGACCGCCAAACACTAAATTGTTCCAGATGGGCAATTGAGGCCGGTGCACCGAGTTTGAAACCTTGAGTTGTTGAGCCCGCTGACGCCAGTTTTTGTCTTGATTGTTGACGCTTGGGTCCAGCTTAGTAGGTGGCCGCCGACCTCTCCACCATTTACAGGAGGTCGAATGATGGGAATTGCCAGCATTAATCCGGCAACGGGAGAAACAATCAAGGGTTTTGCCGCCCTCAGCGATAGTGAGCTTGAACGAAAGCTGGCTAAGGCTGCCGCCACATTTGCAACTTACAAAGCTACAACCTTTGCCCAAAGGGCGACCTGGCTCAATGGAGCGGCCCAGGTACTGGAAGAAAATAAACGGGCCTATGGCCAGATGATGACCCTGGAAATGGGTAAGACACTGGGATCTGCGATCGCAGAGGTGGAAAAATGCGCCCTGGTGTGCCGCTACTACGCCGACAACGCCGAAGCATTTCTGGCGGATGTATCCGCCACCACCGACGCCAGCCGTAGCTTCGTGCGCTACCAACCCCTGGGAGCCATCCTGGCGGTGATGCCCTGGAACTTTCCGTTCTGGCAGGTGTTCCGCTTTGCTGCCCCGGCTTTGATGGCCGGCAATGTGGGGCTGCTGAAGCACGCTTCTAACGTGCCCCAGTGCGCCCTGGCCATTGAGGAAGTCTTCCAGAAGGCGGGGCTTCCCGATGGAGCATTTCAAACCCTGCTGATTGAGGCTTCCCGCATTGCAGACTTAGTCACCGACGATCGCATCAAAGCGGCTGCCCTCACCGGCAGCGAACCGGCTGGGGCCAGTCTGGCCTCTGCCTGCGGTAAGCAGATCAAAAAGACCGTGCTGGAATTGGGCGGCACCGACCCCTTTGTGGTCATGCCCAGCGCCGACCTGGAGGCCGCCATCAAAACCGCCGCCACGGCTCGGATGATCAACAACGGTCAAAGTTGCATCGCAGCCAAGCGATTCATTGTGGCAGACTCCATTGCGGACCAGTTTGAGGCCGGACTGAGGGAACAGTTTGCCGCCCTGAAGGTAGGAGATCCCATGGCAGAGGGGGTGACGGTAGGCCCCCTGGCCACTCCATCCATCTGCGAAGAGCTAGAGCAGCAGGTTAAAACCTGTTTAGATATGGGCGCTACGGCGCTGATCGGCGGAGATGTCGCGGCCATCAAAGCCCAACTGCCCGCCCGGCTGCAGCCAGGCAACTTCTTCCCACCGACAATTTTGGCTCAAATTCCCCCCGGCACCCCGGCAGACCAGGACGAATTCTTTGGCCCTGTGGCCCTGGTGTTTCGGGTCGCCAACCTGGATGAAGCCATTAAAATAGCAAACTCAACCCCGCTGGGATTGGGGGCCAGCGGCTGGAGCCAGGACCCGGCAGAGCAGGAACGCATGATTCACGAACTGGAAGCGGGGGCTGTCTTTATTAATGGCCTGGTGAAGTCTGATCCACGCCTGCCCTTTGGCGGCATTAAGCGGTCAGGCTATGGCAGAGAGCTTGGCAAAGAGGGGATTCACGAGTTTGTCAACATCAAAACGGTTTGGGTCAAATGAGTCCACATGACTGACACGCACAATCAACAAAGCAAAAAGAGGGGATATGAATACTGCGGAATTACTGGTCCAGTGCCTTGAAAACGAAGGCGTCGAATACATTTTTGGGTTACCGGGGGAAGAAAACCTGCAGCTGCTGCAGGCCCTGAAGCGGTCGTCGATTCAGTTCATCACGACTCGCCATGAGCAGGGGGCCGCGTTCATGGCGGATGTGTACGGTCGCCTCACCGGCAAAGCCGGGGTTTGCCTGTCCACCCTGGGGCCTGGCGCGACTAATTTAATGACAGGAGTCGCCGACGCCACCCTAGATCGGGCCCCCCTGGTGGCCATTACCGGCCAGGTGGGCACAGACCGAATGCACATTGAATCCCACCAGTACCTGGACTTGGTGGCGATGTTTTCCCCGGTGACGAAATGGAACGCTCAAATTGTGCGTCCCAGTATCACCCCTGAAATTGTGCGTAAAGCCTTCAAGCTGGCCCAGTCAGAAAAACCTGGAGCGGTCCACATCGACCTGCCGGAAAACATTGCTGACATGGAAGTGACCGGGGTTGCCCTGCGCAGAGATAGCCAGGAAAAAACCTACGCCTCCATGCAGAGCATCCAGCAGGCAGCGGTGGCCATCTCCCAGGCAACGAATCCCATGATTTTGGTGGGCAACGGGGCAATCCGGGCGCGCGCCAGCGAAGCGGTGACAGAATTCGCCACCCAGCTCAACATCCCCGTAGCGAATACCTTTATGGGTAAGGGGGTTATCCCCTACACCCATCCCCTGGCTCTGTGGACCCTGGGCTTACAGCAGCGGGATTATATTAGCTGCGCCATGGAACAGGCCGACCTGATTATTGCCGTGGGCTACGACCTGGTGGAATATTCTCCCAAACGGTGGAACCCCGACGGTAAGCTGCCCATTCTCCACATCAACATGACCCATGCGGAAATTGACAGCAGTTATATTCCCAAGGTCGAGGTAATTGGCGATATTTCCGACTCTTTGGAAGAAATTCTCAAGCGGGTGAAGCGCCAGGGCCGCCCTGAGCCAGCGAACATCAAAGTACGGGAAGAAATTCGCGCCGACTACGAGCAGTACGCCGACGACTACGGCTTCCCCATCAAGCCCCAAAAGCTGATTTACGACCTGCGGCAGGTGCTGGCCCCCGAGGATATTTTGATTTCCGACGTGGGCGCCCACAAGATGTGGATTGCCCGCAACTACCACTGCCTGAAGCCCAACACTTGCCTGATTTCCAACGGCTTTGCGGCCATGGGCATTGCCATTCCCGGAGCAATGGCGGCGAAGCTGGTGCATCCCAACCGTAAGGTGGTAGCCGCCACCGGCGACGGTGGATTCATGATGAATTGCCAGGAGTTGGAAACTGCTTTACGGGTCGGCGCCCCCTTTGTCACCGTCATCTTTAATGATGGCGGGTATGGTTTGATTGAGTGGAAGCAGATGAACCAATATGGCGAACCGGCCTACATTCACTTCACCAACCCGGATTTTGTCAAACTGGCAGAAAGCATGGGTCTTAAGGGCTATCGGATTGAGTCTACGGAAGACTTCATTCCCACCCTCAAAACTGCCCTGGAAGATGATGTGCCAGCCGTCATTGACTGCCCCGTAGACTACCGGGAGAATTTGCTGTTCAGCCAAAAAACCAACGATCTGAGCTGTTTAATTTGAGCTGCTTAGTTTAGGAACGAGGATCTAATAACATCCAATTTTTGTAGGGCAGGCATCTTACCTGCTCTTGGACAGCCGGGACGGCTATCCCACGTTATTGAATTCCCATTCCTGAGGGGGATTTCCCCCAGACCTTCAGATATCCAGGGTCTCTACCCGTCGGTCGGGCGTACTGAAGTACGCCCTTTTTTGCACCTTATACCCATATCTGAGTCTGAGCTATGGATTCCACTCCCCTGCTCCCTGCTCCCATCAATAGCCCTGGCTGAGAGACAGGGGGTTAAAAGTCTCTCCTGATGGCTCCCACCCCGGGGCCCGGGCAGGCTACTGCCCAGGGCCAATTCTATAGATTCCGTAAAGTTACTGAGTTCGACCTTGGACTAACCATCAATTTTGCAGAAATTCCCGGTTTTATCGCGTTCTTCCTTGAAGAATAAAAGAGACGTCCTGTAAAACCACTCCTGGCCATTGTGAGGTTCCCATGATTCACCCATCAATGAAGTCACCCCTTATTTTGAGCATTGGTGGCGTTGGGCTGGTAGCCGGCAGCATCATTGCCCTGTCTTACTGGAACCACCATCGACAGCCCTCCGAGATGGAAGCTGCGACCATACCCCAGCCATCGTTAACGGCTCCCGATGTCTTTATTCCCACCTCTACAGACCCCTGGGAACGGGGTCAGGAATTTGGCTGGGAAGCCGCCGTCGCCGCCCAAACTGCATCCTCCGAAGCAGACTGGCGGCGGGTGGGCGATCTGTGGCTGCAGGCCATTGCCGAACTGGAACAGGTTTCCCCCGATTCACCCCAGCGGCAGGAAGCCCAGGCCAAAATTCAAACCTATTTGGCCAATTTTGAGTACGCCGAAGGGGAAAAAGCCAAGGCTAGAGCCACCAAGCCTGCAGCCCCCAGCCAGATTTCAATGGCAACCCTGAAAGCAACCCTGGCCGAGGGACCCATGAAAATTCAGTTTGCGGCAGAAACCACCGACGACGGCAATCCTGCCATGGTAGGGCAGACCCCTGACGGTCGCGCCCGTATTGAACTGGCGGGGGCGGGGGACAATCTAAACCAGGCCAATCTAATCCTGTCAGGTCATCCCGAATCTTCTCCTTTAACCATGGCTAATGTGGTTTATATCAACCATCTCCTGAGCGCCACGTTGCCCGATGGCATGGGGCAGAGAACCTGGGCAGCAGATAGCCTCAGCAAACTTGAGAGCCAACCCGACCAACCGCTTTCCCAAAATTTTGGCCCAGTTCAGGTTAACGTCAGTACCCATACCTCCGCAGGGGGAATCGTCGTCACCATTACGCCAAAGCCGTAAACAGCATTAATTGGCAACCTTCTGCCTGCATTACCGGCCACAGCTACTCCCTACGCTGACCAGCAGGGGCTTGCTCTCGCCCTGATACGGTTTCCATGACGGCCAGTACGGCCTGCTGGGCGGCCAGAATGTCCCGCTCTTCTCCGCCCAGATAGAGACGCCCAAAACTACCGACGGAGCTGATCTGAAGGATATTGATGAGGGCAGCTTTTTCGGCTTCGTTGGCAGCCAGAGAAGCATAGGCCGCAGGCTCAACTTCGAACACGTAAAGGGTTTGCCCAGCCAAAATCATGTTGCCGCGCCGGTTGCGGTTAATCAGCTGCACATGGTGGGGATCCAAATTGCGAATCACCTGGCTGGAAATCACCCGAGGTTTCAGCCGTTCTCGATACTGGACCCCGAGAGCATCCAGCATCGCCCCCCCGGCCGCATGCACCTCTCCCTGATTGCTGGCGTGAATTTCCAGGAGACCATAAAGACGCTCTACGATCAGGGTGCCAGGGCGCACCACCGCCGCCTTCAGACCAATATCTAAAATCCGGTTGATCTCGATGCCGGGAGAAATTTCAATCCACAGTGACGCATCTCCCGGTAACGGCAAAAACCCCACGGATACAGTCCCCATATAGGCCGCATGCTGAGGCTGAAGGTTATCGATATATACGTAGCTGCGAAGATCAACGCCCAAGGCTTTTCCCTATTTTGTTCCCCTGGTAGTATACCGGGATGTTGGAATCTATATTCCCATGGCAATCCGTTCGGATGGATGCCAGCCCAATTGCTCGGCCTTCGCTTTTGCCTGTTGGGGAACATCGGCAGCAATAAACTGATCGTGCAAAATCTGCACACTCAGCATGTGATTAATCACCGCATCTAGCTGCACCTGTTTCGAGGTGGAAGTGTCTGGATTCTGATGCTGCCGGAATATTGCCTGAACACCATCGTTATCCAGCAGCCCGGCATCCTTTACCGCGGTGGGGGACAGGTAGGTTTCCGCCAGGGCTAGCATGGCCTGTTCTTTCACCGGATCAGTATGGGCGGGAGGGGCCATAAAGGCAAATTTCTGGCGGTCATAGAGGGTTTTTGGCAGAACCTGTCGCATGGTTTCCCGGAGGATGTATTTGTCTTTGCGATCGCGAATCCGCATATTCGGCGGCAACGTCACCGCATATTCCACCAGGGGATGGTCCAGAAACGCCGGGCGAGCCTCCAGAGAGTTGGCCATATCTACCCGATCGCCGGCCCACCCCAGCACCTGGGACTCAAACTGGGTCTTAATCCAGATGTACTGCACCTGATCGAGGGGATGACGGCCCTGAATCTGGCTGGCATCTAAAGCATCGGCAATGGCGGCACCGGGGGAATAGCCAGCGGTGGCCTGGCGGTGCTGAGAATGGAGTAGCCCAGAGGTATATTTAGACGCCGCCAGCCAGGACTGCAAACAGCTCGGGGTAAAGCCCACCAACTCCGTCAGGGCCGGATCATCCAGGGCGTTCTCCGCCAGCAGGTTGCCCTTAAAAAGTTTGTTGCTTTCCGCTAACCAGGCTTCCAGTTCAGCCCGTTCCTCCGGCTCGGCATCGGCCATGCCGTGGAGAATCATGTCCAGGCGCAGCTGGGGATACCCCGCAAACAGCTCATCTGACCCTTCTCCAGTAATGACTACTTTGTAGCCGGCCTGGTGAACGTACTCGCTCATCATCAGCTTGGCCACGGTAAAGGTGTTATAAATGCTGCGTTCCGTGTGCCACAGGGTGCGCCTAAAATGGTCGTACAACTGGGTGCCGGAAACGGTCAGAATATCCTGGTCCGCCTGGACCTCTGCCGCCATTTCTTTAGCGATGGCGGTTTCGTCGTAGTCCCCATCGTCAAAGCCAATGGTGAACGCCTTGATAGGGGACTGCTGACAGGCCGCCGCAATCCCTAAGATTGAGCAGGAGTCAATGCCGCCTGACAGGTAGCAGGCCACGGGGACATCCGCCTCCAACCGCAATTGAATGGCATCGACAAAGTGGTGCCGCAGCCCTTCGATATATTCTTCGTCCGAGAGCCGGGGGCCCCGTTCCCCCTTGAGGGGAAAGTTCAAATCCCAGTATTGTTGCTGGCCAATATGGAAACTCCCGTTACGTCTTTCGATCACCACCATTTGCCCCGGCTCCACAGCCCGGATGCCCTCAAAGCAGGTGGTGCCCGGCACCATGGTTTGCATCAACTGGTGGTAGAGCCCCTGGGAGGAAAACCTTCGCTGTACCTTGGGATGGGCAAAGATCACCTTGATTTCTGACCCAAACACAATTTCGTCGCCGGTGTTGGTCCAGTAGAGGGGCTTAACGCCAAACCGGTCCCGCACCAACGTAAGACGGTCCTGGGCTTTTTCGTAGAGGGCAAAGGCAAACTCTCCCCGCAAATGGGGCATGGCTTGCTCCAGGCCGAGCCAGTCGGTGAGGTGCATGATCAGCTCGGTATCGCTCTTGGTGCGAAATCGGTAACCCCGGGAAGTCAGGTCGGCACGAATGCGCTTATAGTCATAAAACTCACCGTTGTGGGCAATCATGAACTGCCCATTGGCGGAAATGAAGGGTTGCCGGGCCCGATTTTCGTCTAAGTCAATGATGGAAAGACGGGCGTGGGAAAATCCTACCCCCCGATCTGGTACGGTTTTGTAGCCAAAGCCGTCGGGCCCTCGGTGATACTGAATTGCTGCCATCGCGACTAAGACCTCGGGGTCTATGGGCTGGGACGGATCTCGCTGAAAGATCCCAGCAATTCCACACATAGGGCTGCCTCCGCAGATTGATTGGCAATTCTGGCCGAATGACGCCTTAGCCAGGCTGATTCGCAAAACGATTAACCAGCAGCGGTCGCCCCTGGGAAGACGGGAATTCTGGAAAATCCCTACTCCAGAATGAGCCCCACCCGACAAGCACAACGGACCTGCAGCAACCTCATGATTGATGAAGATGGCTGATGAAAGCTAGCAAAAATAGCAGCCAGACTTTATAACCAGAACTGTTATCCTAAAACCTTTGAGTTTCCCTTAGCCCAATTGTTTAGGAAATTTTAAGCCCCACGGCGTGGGCCTATTGCACCGCTTCAATGGCAGATCTCCTGTCGTTATCCTTCAGAATCGCCCGCACGGTTTCGTCGCTGGTTTGGTCAAACTCGTCATACCAGAGACTAATAGACTGCAGCCGTTCCGGAGCAATCACCACAATCACCTCGTCCACCTCTCCCCTTAATTCCTTGACGATGCGGGGGTGAGCCACCGGCACCGCCACAATCATGCGACTGACCCGGGACTTTTTGAGAATGGCAATCGCAGCCCTGAGGGTTGCCCCCGTGGCGATGCCATCATCCACCAAAATGACGGTTTTGCCAGTGACATCAATGGGGTGACGCCCCTGTTGATAAACCCGTTCCCGCCGCTCTAACTCATGCTTTTCTGCCGCCGTGACCTGATCAATCACCTGGGGAGGAATGGCCAGTTCATGTACCAAGTCCTGGTTCAGGACCCGCACCCCTGAGGATGCAATCGCTCCCATGGCCAGCTCAGGATGGCTGGGAACCCCGAGTTTGCGCACTAAACAGAGGTCCAGCGGCAGGTCCAAGGCCTGAGCCACTTCATGGGCCACTGGAACTCCCCCCCGGGGAAGCGCAAGCACCAGAGCGTTCGAGCTACGGTAGTAGGACGCAAGAAGGATGTTGGCTAGCTGTCGGCCAGCATCAGTGCGGTCATGAAACCGATGGGTTTGCAGCTGATGAAAATTCATAAGCAGCTCCCAAATATTCTTTACTATCAGAGAAGAAATATCAGAGAAAAGGATTAAAAGTCGGTGCCAATTCCCACTGAGGTTGTCCCCATGGCATCGTAAACGGTTAACCCCAGGGGCAGATTCAGCTCACCGTCTTCATCCAATAGGCCATCCAGCAGACCAGCAGGGATGACGTCATTTACGGTAGTGAAAGAATCTTCTGGGGGGTTCATGCGGCGCTGGATTTCGTCGGCCAAACGCTCGAGCCGGTCATTGCTCCCGGGACTAAGGACAACCTCTTCCATGGAGGGAGCCCGACGAGCGGTCGGCTTTAGCGTTGAATCAGCGTAGGCTGGTAAAGTTACGAAGCAACTAACCCCAGCTATCGTGGTCGCAGTAAGCAGGATTGAATATTTCATGCTGTCCGTGGGTGAGGGAACGTAACGACCAGGAACTGGGAAGGGCGACAGGGCTAATGAGCGCAAAAACCCTGAATAATTTCGGGTGGACTTGATAAACGATATAACCTAACTATTCCTGATCTTTAACGCAGACTGGAAAGCTATTCACTAATCATTACGTTAATAGGTACACCCCTTTACTCTAGGAAACTGCGGCCCAAAGGGCTTCGTTCCCGGGATAGAGATCTCTGTATCCCAGCCATTCAGGCCATAGGAGCGCTGTCTTCGGTGCCGACAATGGGATTCATTCATGTCGTGTAGAGTTGGGTAGGACGGAATCTGACTTGAGCCCTTTAATCACCCTTTAGAAATTGATCCAAAGGCTGAAAAGCCTCGGCGGCGGCGGCCTGCTCAGCCTGCTTTTTGGTGGGGCCATATCCGGTTCCCCAGCATTTTCCCCGGAACCAAACTTCGGCGCAAAACCGCTGGGGATCGCCGTCTATGGGGCATTGTTCCTGGGTGTCATAGGCTGGCAAAGCTTTAGCGTGGGCCTGGGTTAGCTCCTGAAGCCGAGCCTTAGGGTTCTGGTGGGCCGGATCTTGCCGCAAGCTATCTGCCCGGTGGTTGAGGTGGGGATCCAGCCAGGGACGAATTAGGCTTAGATTCTGGTTCTCCAGGTAGAGGGCCGCCAACACCGCTTCCAGGGTATCCGCCAGCCGGGCTGGTCGGCCCAGGGGATCCTCCTTGGCGGCGGCTGAAACCACCAGGTACTGCTCTAACCCCAATTGTTCTGCCATTTGGGCCAGGGTCCGATCGCTGGTCAAAATAGACCTGAGGGAAGACAGTTCCCCCACCGTCGCTGCCGGCAAATGGGCCTGGAGGCATTCCGTAGCGGCCAGACGCAGCACCGCATCGCCCAATAATTCCAGCTGTTCGTAGTTGTGGACCGGATCCGCAGAAGCGTGGGTCAGGGCCAAATCCAGGCGGTACCAGTCCAGGGTGATGGCAGGGGGTAGCCCCAGCTTTTGAACACAACGTTGCAGCTGATGCCGTCGGGCTGGAGGGATATCATCCACAATTCACTCAGATCAAATCTCGATCAAATAATTAGGAAGGAGCCAGACATAAGCCGGGTTCTGTTCTCCCGAGGGGAGGGCAGTTATCTATCTGGGACGCCTGTTACCAGACGCCTCATGCGGCACTTAAAACGGAGCAGGAAAAAGACCAACCCTTGCTCCTTCGACCTTGCACCCAACCGGGGTTTACCGAGCCAGCACCTCTCGATGCTGCTGGTGCGCTCTTACCGCACCCTTGCACCCTTACCTGTGCCGTGCCTGTCCTGTAGAACAGGCAGCGGCCATCGGCGGTATGTTTCTGTGGCACTATCCTCACGGTCGCCCGCACTGGGCGTTACCCAGCAAGTCTGGTCTTTCGGGTGCCCGGACTTTCCTCAGACCGGCGTTGCCGATCCGCAACCGCCTGCGCTGACTCCTTCCATATCTAGTGTATCGGATTGGTTTACTTGCCGTAGTAGTAGGCGATTTCCTTATCTTTGAGAGGGGCAAAATCAGCCTCCAGCAGCATTTGGTCCAGGTCCTGCTGGGAGTAGTGCTTGGCCCCAATCCGCACGATGCGAGACCGCATGGAGTTGAGCACCCCACTGCGCTGACGCTGGGCCTCTTGGGCCATCACCTGGTTATACAGGTCTAATTTGGCTGCCGGAATGGGAGTACCGTCCAGGTCAATGCCCTTGGCAATGGCAGCATCAACGGCGTCGGCTCCGGTGCTGGGAGCAGTGGATTGAGACATGGGTTTAGTTTAAGTAATTGTGCTTATTTAAGCCTATCAGAATAGGTTGTCACCGATGCTCTAGAGCCACTTTCTCCCATCAAACCAGCCCCCTGGCTACTGCTATCCATAAGCCCCAGGGTCATTTCCACCGCCGAGGGCCTGCCGTATGGAATAGCCGTTTTCGCTGGTCATTGAAATGGGCATGAATGACTTGCTGGGGAGACCTTCCAGGCTGTACCTGGATAGGGTTTAACTTGATCGCAGAGCAGCAGCACCATGGATTGACTCCTCAATTTCCATCACCACCCGGGCCTTACTGGACAACAGGTGACGGCTCATGGCGTCCTTCGCCACCTCTGGATTCCCGGTCAGAATTGCCTGATAAATTTGCCGGTGCTCCCGCTGAATGTCCAGTACCTTGGGATTGCGCTTCAGGGTTTGAATGCGCAGCAGGGCCATCGCGTTAAACAGGGTATCCAGCAGGGACACCAGACGCCGGTTGCCGGAACTCTCCGCAATTAAACGATGAAACTGGTAGTCTAACTCCAAGAGTTGCTGGCAGGACATCACCTGGGATTTCTGTTGCCCGACGGACTCTGCCTCAAGCACATAGGATTCAATTTGCTGAAGCTGTTCGGGGGTGGCGTTGATACAAGCCCCAGCCGCGGCCAGACCCTCCAGAGCCAGGCGGCAGTCATACAGCTCAATGGCCTCCACCGGAGTCAGGGTGGTGACCCGTAACCCGCCGTTGACATCAGCGGTAACCAGCCCTTCCTGCTGCAGTTGCCGCAGGGCTTCCCTGAGGGGGGTGCGGCTAACCTGCAGCCACGCGGCAAGCTGGGTTTCAACCAATCGTTCCCCGGCCTGGAGATCGCCAGTCAAGATAGCGGCCCGGAGGGCGTCGTACACCTGCTCGTACAGGGATTTGCTGCGGCGAATGGAAGGTTTAGATGATAAAGTCACGGGTTTAGAAGGATGAGCGAAGCCCTGATGGGGCATCAATTTTTCGGGAAGGCCAGATTCCTGGTGCAATCCCATCATACAAACCCTGGTTGGGAATTCCCACCCGCTTAAGCGTCATTTGGGGTCCTTAAACTCGCTCCGGACAGCCCCATGCAGCCCCAGAACCCTGCAAATCTGTTGAGCCAGAGCCTGGGATCCTCCGGGGAGACCGACCCTTTCCAAGCCATTGTGACGACAACGATGGAGATAGTCATCGTCTTTCAGGATATTAATCACTGTTTCGGCCCCCTGCTTCAGCAGGGCCGGGGTGGCCGGGCGGGTGCCGATAGTCACCACCGATGCCCCCAGTAACCGCATTTGAGCCTCGGCAAAGGGATAGGTAAACTGCGGTCCCTGGCCAATGATCTGGATCACCGGCTTACCCAGCCCAACCGCCTGCTCCACAGCGGTACCCGCCATGCCTAACACCACATCGCAGCGGTTTAAGATATCGGCAAAGGCATGCCGATGGTAGGCTACCGTGACCGGGCCCTGGCTGAAGGAATGGTGGGGCTGGTGGGACCATCCCTGGGCAGCGGCAAAGGCGGCCAGTTGGGCTTCATCAATGATCGGCACCAGGGCAGCCACAAACTGCATGGGTTGGCGCTGGTGAATCCGCTGGCAGAGCTGCAGCAACATCGCAAGATTTTCCAGCACTTCCGGTAAGCGACTGCCGGGCAGCAGCGCCACAACGGGCTGGTCTTCCACCAGATCCAGGGACTTGCCCGAGGGGCTCAGCCCATCCATGATCGGGTAGCCCTGGAACTGGGCCTTGGTTATCCCCCGTCGCTGCAGGTCCTGGGCGGTGAAGGCATCGCGGGTGAAAACGGCCTGGCAGAGGCGCGATTTGATGCCCCAGGTAGCCAGCCAGGGCAGCTGCGCTCTGCCTTCGTAATAGCTGGAGGTAGAGACTAGAAACACCATAAAAGGGCGTCCCGTAATCCGGGCGAACAGGATGGGCACCACATCCCCTGTGGCGAACAGCAGGTCATAGCGAGGGGCGATCCGGCGTAACGCCTGAATTTGTCCCCAGGTGAGGCCAATTAATCCTGAAAATAAATCCCGCAGCAGATTAATCGGATTCGTATCCCGCCCCCATTGCTTGGGATTCAGCAAGCGGGCAACACTGATGTAGTTGAACCCCCCCGAAGGCAGTTGCTGGGTGGGACCAATAATGTTTACTCCCAGCCGTCGATAGGCCTGGCCCTGGCCGACAATGGGCAGAGCCGCCACATCGACATCAGGGGCTAACTCCAGCAGCGCCCGCAGAATTAAGCTGGCGTTGAGGTCTTCCCCATGGCCGTTGCTTAAAAATAGGACCCGTTTGTCCACGACATAAATATCCCCACTCGTCGGGTTTTACCCCTGACCTAGTCTAGAAGGATGGGGACATTGAGGAAAATCATTTACTGCCCGGCCCGGATGTAGTCTAAAATTCCAGCGGCAATCGCCTGCCCCATTTGGGCTTGCCAGGCGGGATCCCTCAGCTTCGGGGCATCGGCAGCTCCCGTTACGAACCCAATTTCAATCAGGGCGGCGGGCATGGAGGTGCGTCGCAGCACAAAAAATCTCGCCTGCTTGACCCCCCGATCATTCATGGCCATGGAACCCATCACCCGCCGATGCAGCACATGGGCCAATCGCGCTCCGGCTTCAGAGGAATAGTAAGTCTCTAATCCGTTGACCTCGGGGCGCTGCATATTCACAGCATTGGCGTGAATGCTGACAAATATCGTGGCATTTGCCGCTTCCGCCATTTCCACCCGGGGCTGCAGATCCACCGTTTGATCCCCCTGGCGGGTCATCTGCACCATCACCCCCTGCTGCTGCAGAATCGCCGCCACATGGTGGGATACCGCGATCACCACGGCTTTCTCCTGCAGCCCACCAATGCCTACGGCGCCTGGGTCTGCTCCCCCATGGCCGGGGTCAAGCATGACCATGACTCGCTGCCGCTGGGGCTGGGGTGAAACCGGAGTAGCCTGGGCCATGCGCGGAGCAGGATCCGGAGCAGACTGGGATTGGCTGATGGGAGGGGAGGCGCTGATGCTGACAAAATTGGATGCACGAGGCGGCACTGCGGGGGGAGTTGCGGCCCTCGCCGCCGGTGCCCCTCCCCTGCCGGGAGCCGTACGAATGGTGGGCAGCACCACCGTCGTGGGTGGGTTGGGAATTTGACTGGCACTGACCCCCAAAGGGGTTAATAATATCCCCCCCTGTTGCAGGGTACCCACCTGCCAGTCAGGGCTGACCTGATCCAGGGAAAGGGTAATGCGCACCGCCGGAGGGGTCGTGCGAAATTGCGCCAGCTGCCACCGCCGCACTCCATAAACTCCGCTGGGGATGGCATCTCCCGTCAGGGCTGGATCAATCATCGTGTTCATGACGTCAATCACCAGCTGCCGCCCCTGGTTAGCATCCCGGGTGCGGTACACCTGCAGGGGAGGGGATGAGCCCTGGGTCTGCAGAAAAAACCCTTGGGATGTTGACACTACTCCTCGCAACAGCGTTGCCGTACCGGATACATCGGCATGGCTGACCTGATTGCGGCTGAGTAAGGGGGGCAGCGGGGATCGGGGATGGGCCTCAGCAGGAAGGAAATCAGCTGCCGAATGGGCATCCCTTGAGGGGGGGTCGTTCCTGGTCAGGCCAGTCCGAGGGACCGGCGGAGGGTCATAGAGATCAACCGATTTTGCCCCGGCCCCGGCCTCCAGGGGTGACGTTTCCTCCGGGACCGGCTGGGCACTGGGCAACTGTACGACCCATTGCTGATTGGTGAGCCCCCAAACCTTGATCTTTTGCGGATCAGGGGAGTAGTCGGCATCCAGTTCCAGCACGATCCGGGTGGTTTCGGTATCCATCTGGGCTACCCGAATCGCTTTGACCACCCCGCCGACCAGCTGATCCCCCAGGGCATCTTCAGACACAATCCCCGGTAGATCCACCACCAATCGCTGGGGGTCATCGAGCAGCTTAACCTGTGGCTCTACCCCACTCTCGGTACTAAAAAACAGGCGGTTTTGGGTGGTGTCAAACTGCCAGGTTTGCAATCGTGCTGAAGCCTTTGCAGGGCTGCCATCAAACAGGCACATCCCCACAACGCCGACGAAACCGGTAAAAAGTCGCTTTAATTGCAACCGAGCCTATCCTCACACCCACATCCTGGTCCCGCGCCATGGCAGCCCCTGGTCCGGGAGTAGGTCAATATGTTCAGCCACCCAAGCTGCACACCTTGACTTTCTACAAACTCCAGCAGGGGATCTGTGTGACGCTAAATAGACCAGATCGGCTTAGATATTAGCTCAGATTCCCAAAAGGGGATTAATTTTAACGCCTAAAAACAGGATTTCCCGAACCCAGGGTCCAGTCTCGTCACTGTCTGCGGCCTCCTAGCGTTCCATGTCCTCCAGGGATTTTGGTACGGCAGCGGTCAGGACCTCATGGCCCTTGGCAGTAACCAACACATCATCTTCAATGCGAATGCCGATGCCCCGCCAGCGCTGGTCAACCTGGGGTTGTCCTGCTTCCGGTTCGTAGGTGGGGGAAATGTAAATCCCCGGTTCCACGGTGACCACGTTCCCCACTTCGAAGGGCTTCCAGGTTTTGTCGGAGTTCCTCAAGATACCGCTGTCATGGACATCTAACCCCAGAAAGTGCCCCGTACCGTGCATGAAGAAGGCTTTGTGTTTTTTTTCTTCTATCAGGGTGTCCACTTCCCCTGTCAACAGGCCAAGGTCCACCAATCCCTGGGTAATGACCTTCGTCGCCGCATCGTGGAACTCGTTGAAGGGAGCCCCGGGCTTTACCGCCGCAATCGCCTGCAGCTGGGCTTCCAGCACCAGTTCGTAGAGAATCCGCTGTTCATCGGTGAATTTCCCCGCCACCGGAAAGGTACGGGTGATATCGGCGTTGTAGTAGTTGTAGGCGCAACCGGCATCAATCAGCAGCAGGTCGCCCTCCTCCATCTGCCGGTGGTTGTCGATGTAGTGCAGGATGCAGGAGTTTTCCCCTGAGGCCACGATGGAGGGATAGGCCGGCCCCAGCGCCCCTTCCATGCGAAAGATGTGCTCCATCTCGGCCTGGATTTCGTACTCGTAGCGACCGGGGCGGGCAATATCCCGGGCGTAGTTGTGGGCCTTGGCAGAAATTGCGATCGCCCGTCTCAGCAGCTCCAGCTCCTCCTCAGACTTGACCCGCCGCAAATGCTGCATCAGCAGGTGGGAATCTTCAATGGCTACCGGACCAGTGCCCCGCTTGTGGTAAGTGCCCAACAGCTTCTGCCAGTGGCGCAGCAGGGTGTCGTTGAAGGATTTATCCAGCCCAAAGTGGTAGTACAGCCGGTCGGCCTGCTCCAGATACTTGGGCAGGTGCTCGTCCAGTTCACTAATGGGATACACCTCATCGGCCCCGAACTGTACTTTGGCCTGGTCGACCCCGACCCGATAGCCGGACCAGATTTCCTTCTCTTTATCCTTAGGGCGCACGAACAGCACAAACTTGTGTTCTTCGTGGTGGGGAGCCAGCACCACGACCGCGTGGGGTTCGTTAAAGCCGGTCAGGTAATAAAAGTTGCTGTCCTGGCGAAAGGGATGCTCCACATCGTTGTGCATCACCGCCATGGGGGCACTGGCGAACACCGCCGTGCCGTTACCGATCAGGTCCATCACCCGCTGCCGCCGCTCAGCGTAAAGGTTTGCCATAGGTTCAAAGAAGGAAATGATGAGTTTTCAGGGAGCATTTCAGCCCTAGGGAATGGCTGCGCTGGTCCCATCCATAACTTAACGTCAGATTAAACTCCCAGTCTAATGGCCAAACCAAATTCCCTGGCTACCAGAATCTACCCCAAGGGCTTAGGATCGGGCAGAGGCAGGAGTCTCTTTCGCGATTTACCTGGAAGCCCAATGGAAAATCAAAATTTTGTTAAAAGCGGTGTGAATACGGTGATGGGGGTCAAAGCAGCCACCCAGAACACCACCATCCAAACAGATTTGGAGAACCCCCAGTGGGATAAAGCAGCCACGCTGACCTACCTGGGGGCAACCTTGGCCCAAATTGCCGCCTTAGCGGCGCTGCTGGGGCTGATGGCTGTGGTCTTCAATCGCCTGAACACCGCAGCCCTGCCCCCGGGTGCCGTGACGGCCATCGTCTGTGGATTTTTCGCCTTCGTCACCCTGCGCTCTCGCTTCTTTTCGTTACTGGATAACACCCGCAACAGTGGTCGCTATACTGCCCTGGAGAGACCCGGTTGGGCACCCCCTCCCCTGGCCTTTCCCATTGTGTGGATAAGTATTGCCGTTCTGCGCGTGGTGTCGGTCTATTTGGTGTGGTCTGCGACCGGGCAAAACTTTCTCAGCTTACCGCTGCTTCTCTTTGTGGTTCACCTCAGCCTGGGGGATACCTGGAACACTATTTTTACCGTAGAAGGGCGATTGGGGGCAGCGGTGCCCATGGTAATTCTGGGTCCGCTATTTTCTGTTATTGCGGTCACCGTCAGCTATTACCAGACCCTACCCCTGGCCGGGTGGATCATTTTTCCCTCTTTGGTGTGGCTCACCGTAGCCACGGCCCTGTGTATCAGCCTCTGGCGGCTGAATGGCAAAGAGCCCCTTTACCCGGTGAAAGCAAAGGCAAGCTAATCCCGAGTCCTGATTTCATAACCCCGATTCAAATGCTGCTTTCGTCCGATTGCCCTGTGCCTGTCGTTCGTGAAACGTCCCTGGAGGGGATAGGGCACTACCCCTTGGTATAGCCGCAGTGATGGGCTTCGACGCTACTCAGCTGAATTGACTAGTGCAGCGATTCAAAAGTATTGCAACATAGGTTGAGGGGAGCGCAAGCGGAACCCAGCATTCCAAGCATCTTTGATGTTGCTAAACTAACTGTGCGATGTACTAGTTTGTGGTGTTTGAGTCCATAACTCTAATATTGTGGATGGGTGGATGATTCGGTTTGAAGTGATTTTATAATCCTCAAAGCTGGCGACCCATATTCGCAACAATATGTCAGAACCCGATCCGGAGGGATTTGTGGGGTATAAAGGTTTCTGGCGAAATGACTTTATTGTCCATACCCCAAATGGCAAGACTTATCGGGGGCATGTAAAGTTAGACGAAGCAAACTCCATGATTTCTATCAAAGAGTCAGGTTTCGGGGGAGGAAGACATACCTTCGACCTGTGGGAAGTTGAGGTTAAATAAGGTCTAATCGAAGGGTCAACATGCTCTTCAGCTATGGGTTCAAAGATGGTGAGCATTGCGAAAGGCAGACTAGTACAAGATAAGTCTATTGCAGGTGCCGTTAACCGAGGCTGAACCTGCCTATGTAGCTGGGATTATGAGCATTTAGGATACCTGATGCACAATTGCCTTTCTACCATTTTTGTTGAAACGTGCTAATCGAGTGCGTTGCTTTAAGGCACTGTTTTGGTCGCTTTACCGATATAGTCAATTGAAATGTCTTCATTCAGCGTGACTTTTACCTTATTCGTGCGTTTATAGGCTAAATAGCTGGAGAAATTGAGCCTTAGCGCCTCTCCAAAGATATCAAACCCTTTGAACTCTAAATCACCAAATCCCCGGTCCTGTAGCATGTGACTAAGTTCTTCTGGTTTAACAAACTTGTTCCAGTCATGTACACCCTTTGGAATTTCACCCAAAATATTCTCGGCCTTAATCATGGTTTCGGCCAAGGGGTGGTTCAAACGGCATCTAAAAGATAGG
>CAZPYG010000060.1:0-29422 GCA_964590465.1 uncultured bacterium
GCGGAAAGCATGGCCTGCTGACTCTCTTCGGTCGAATCTGCCGCCATAACTGTTGGGTCTGCAACAGCTTCTTCTTCGGTCCCAGCAGCCATCTCCGGCAGATGAATCCCCAGCACCTGGTCATAGGCATCTTCCACCTGGTGAGACTGGGCCAGCACCTGGTCATCCAGCTGATTCAGCCGCTGAATTTCTCCGTCGCGGTCAATCTGGCGGGATTCCTTCTGCTTGATCAGGTCGCTCAGCTCGGTCTTGCGGGCAGCAATATCTTCGTTCATGCGCTTAACCACATCCTGCTGGTAGGTTTCGAAGCATTCCTTCACCACCTGGTAGACCACGAAGGACTGCTCCTGGGCCACCTGGGGGAGCAGGTTGGTGAGTTCCTGCTTCATGGTGGTGAGCACCTTGCGACGGGCCTGCTCCGTGGTCCAGCTGCCCAGGCCCAGACCAGCCAGGGCCATACCCAGGGGCCCCAGGAAAATATCGGTCACCAGGGCAAAGGTGATGGTGATGGCGGTCGCTCCCACCAGGTTCATCAGCACCTGCCGCCAGTTGAACAGGCCGGTACCGGCCATGGCGATCGCCCCCACATCTCCGGTAGTCAGGGCATAGAGCCCCACCGCCCATTTGGCCCAGCCGGGGGAGTTATCTTCCGGGCTCAGGTGGGCCCGGTTCACCACCCGCTGGCCGGTGAGCTTCTGGTTGATCTGATCCGTCAGGTGGCTGTAGGACTCGCCGTGCTTGAAGGCGCTGTGGGCCAGCTCGATAAAGGCCTGGTCGATGTCCCGCTGGGCGTCTTTGCTCCAGGCGGTGATTGTGTCGAGCAGGTACTGTTCAAAGGCTTTCTTCAGGGCCTCTTCAAACTCCCGTCGCTTCTGCTGCCGCAGGAAGTCCAGAAACTTGAGTTCGGGCTGGTAGCGGACAAAGTCTTCCTCGAAGGTGTCATCCAGGTTGACCAGAAACTCCCGGAACGAGGTAGTGATATCCCCGGCCTTGCGTTCCCCAACGACGCGGATTTCATCCTTAAACTGGTCGCGAATCCCCACCAACTGGTCAAACTCCGGCTGCACGGACCAGATTTTTTCCCGCAGTTCGTCGATGTCGTGGCTCAGCAGGGGAATGCGCCGCTCGATGGCCCCGTGGGTGGTGCGGTAGGCCTGGCGGGCCAGAATTTTGGCCTGACGCAGTTCTGCGATCGCCCGTTCCTTCGTCAAAAACTGGGTGAGGGCCTGCATGAATTCCCCAAAGCCGGTGCCTTCCAGAGTTCCCTCCTCACCCTTCAGCCGCTGACGCAGGGCCGGTAGGGAGGAGATTTCGAAGGTGCGGTCTGCATACAGATCTTCCCCATCCAGCAGGCAGTAGGGTTCCAGGTTGGTGCGAAACACCTGGCGCACCCGTTCTTCCGCCTCCCGTAATTCGGCTTCATCCTCAGGATCCACCAGTCGGTTCTGGATTTCGTCCCAGGCGTTGATCAGGAAAAACACCGTCAGTCCCCGGTCTTTAATGTAGTTATCCAGATAGCGCTGCTCCCCCAGGGTGAACTGCTGGGTGGCGCTGAGGACGAACAGAATGGCGTGGCAGCGGTTGACGTAGTCCAGGGTGAGCTGGTTGCGGGCCTCCGTATCGTTGAGGCCGGGGCTATCGACAATCTCGACGCCCTTTTCCAGCAGGGCCAGGGGATATTCCACCACGGCATAGTCCACATCCGGAAAGGCGAGGGTGCCCTCATCCTCCAGCTTTTTGGCCTGGTCGGGGCGGATCGTGTAGCGCTGCTTGAAAGCTTCAAAGGAGAGGGATTCCGGGGATCGCTCATCGTTAAAGTGAACCGTCACCCGCTTCTCGGGACCATAGCGCAGAATGATGCCCCCCTCGGGATTGGGCGTATCCGCAGTGATGCCTGCTAACGCTAACCCCTTGGTATTGAGGACCCCCAGGTGGCCAGATTGGTGAATAATGGCGATGGGCACTTCCGTAGAAACCTGATCCAGATCTTCGCGGGTGGGGTGGCGCTGCTCTTTGAGTTGAGAGTCGTCGTAGCCGTTACCGATAATCCAGCCAATTTTGGCGGCGGCGGGGGTATCGCCCCAGGTTTTGAGGGCTTCTACCAGCTTGGGAATATCGTCGATGGGACCATCAGGCGGGGGCAAAAGATTTGCCACCACAGCGGCAATGCCCTGCTGAAACATATGCCCGTGGGGATCAATAAACCCTGGAACAACGGTTCTGCCCTGGAGATCGATGACTTGAGTCGTGGCGCTTTGCAGGGGAGCGACCGTTTCGGAATCTCCCACGGCGATGATGATGCCGTCTTTGACCGCAATCGCCCGCGCTTCGGGCTGATCGTCATTCACCGTGACCACCGTACCGTTGACATAAACGGTGTCTGCCGCTGTAGCAGTTTGGGCCAGGGCGGGGAGTGCAGGCTTACCGCCCCCGAGCGTCGCCCCCCTGGGGTCATCCCTATCTGCTGCAGCTGGCATTCTATTGGCTACAGTCCGGGAAGCTCTCTCTGGGGGAGATTTTGCAAACTGCTCCTACCAATAAAGGGATTTATGGAGACTATATGCGCCGTCTCTGGCTGGCCTTAGAGCAGGATGACGATGCACTCCAGGCTTTTTATGAGGTGTTAATGAACCGCGAACCGGTTCGCCTGCCTTCTAAACAGGCCTATGCCCTGGCCGGAATGGGACTGGTAGAGACGGTCGGTTATAAGGTGAGGCTTCAGTGCGAGTTGTATCGCGCTTTCTTCAGTCTCATCATGGAGATGGAGTGCGGTTGATGATGCCATAACTTCGACCTAAATAGGGCCTGGAAGGATGATTTTTCTTACCTTAAGAATCATGGCTCAGGAATAAGTTGTTGCCACCGGCGGGCTACTGCCAGAGTTATTCCTGAGCCTCTTAATTTGGTTGAATTACGGTAAAAGGTTGAGGTTTGGCTGTGACGCAAGGTGTGGCCACGGCATTCTAAGACCGACGACTGCCATGGGTTCACATTCCTTTACCTAAAGTTTTACGACTTTAGTAGAATTCACCCATTTTTACAGGGAATGAATAAAACAGAGGCAACGATCAACCATAAGTTCATCATTGCCTTTAAGGGATATGAAAACTGGGCCGAACAACCCAAGGGGAACATCATGAATGATGCAGCTGCGTCCCACGAGCCTTGCACGATAAGCCCAGGATGCCATGCCTGCGATCGCACCTTCGAGACCTGTTTATCGTGGGACAACTTAATTAACGCGGTTGCCCTGCGCATCCGTCAGACCCTGGAACTCGGTGCAGTCTTACAGACCACGGTGGATGAGGTGCATCGGCTGCTGGAGTGCGATCGCGTCCTCATCTATCAGGTTGAGCCCGACTGGAGTGGTCGTGTGGTGGTCGAGTCGGTGTCTGAACCCCGCTGGTCAGTGATCGATCGTGTGGTCCACGACCCCTGCTTTGCAGCGAGCTGGCTTGAACCCTATAAGGAGCAGCGCTACTTCGCCGTTGAGGATGTCGCTACAGCCAACCTCACCCCCTGCCACGCCGAGTATTTAGCCAGTTTTCAGGTCCAGGCCAACCTGGTCATCCCCATTCTCAAAGAAGACGCCCTCTGGGGCTTGCTGATTGCCCACCACTGTCAGGCACCTCGTTCCTGGTGGGCCGTAGAAATTGAGGGGCTGCAGCTCCTGGCGGTGCAGGTGGGCATTGCCATTCACCAGGCGGCATTGATTGATCAACTACAAACCGCCAAAAGTACCCTGGAAGCAGAAGTCGCGGCTCGTACTCAGGAGTTGGCTCAGGCTAACCAGTCCTTACGAGAGGTCAATCAAAAGCTGATCACGAAGATTCGAGAGCGCAACCAGGTGGCCGCTGAAGTCATCCAGCGGGAAGCGTTTTTACAACAGGTGCTCGATAGCCTATTTGCCTTTGTGGGGGTGATGACCCCCGACGGCATTTTGATTGAGGCTAACCAGGCTCCCCTGGAAATCGCCGGGCTCAGCCGCGACGACGTCATCGGTAAACCCTTTGTCGAAGCCTACTGGTGGGCCTATGCCCCAGAGGCCCAGGCCGCCATTCAAGCCGCCATCGAAACGGCCAACCAGGGAACCCTGGCCCGTTTTGACATGCCATTACAGATGCAGGGAGGTCAGCTGATCACCATCGATTTTGCGCTGACTCCTCTATGGGACCCAAGGACGGGGCAGATTACCCACCTGATTCCCTCGGCAGTGGACATTAGCGATCGCCTTCAAGCAGAGACCGAACGCACCCGCCTGCTCACCGTGCTCGAAGCCAGCCTGGTGGCAGCAGTACCGGTGGGCATTTTCCGGGCTGATGCAACTGGCCAGTGTACATACACGAATGAACGCTGGGACGCCATGACCGGCATTAACCCGGAGCAGGCTCTGGGGAGTGGTTGGGCTGAGAGTATCCACCCCGATGACCGAGAGCAAGTCTTCAACGCCTGGACCACAGCGACCCAAACCCAGCAGCGGTTTGAAATCGATGTCGACCACTTTAAGTCATTTAACGACGCCCATGGGCATGATGCCGGGGATGTCATTCTGAAAGCGATCGCCCAGACGCTGAAAGATCACATCCGTGGGTCTGATATCGCCTGCCGCTATGGCGGCGAAGAACTGACCCTGGTACTCTCTGAGACCGCTTTGATGGATGCCCTGGCCAGGGCCGAAGAAATTCGTGAGGCCATCCATCGCATCACCATGACCTATGGTGATCAAACCCTAGACAATCTTACCGCCTCGTTTGGGGTCGCCGTTTTTCCAGAGCACGGCACCACCGGGTCAGAGGTGATTCAGGCGGCGGATGCAGCCCTGTACCGGGCTAAAGGAGCAGGACGAAATCAAGTGGTTGCGGCGAAGGGAAGCCTGAGGTGAGCCGATGAAACTTCCCGCCATCCCCATCAACGCATTAGAACGTCAGGCTGCCCTGAAGTCCCTCAAAATCCTAGACACTGAGCCCGAAGAACGAGATGCCCTGACGGGGCTATACAACCGCCGCTATCTGAAATAGCCCTACCTCGTCATTTATCCGAGAGGATTCAAAAATTGGCCCATGGTGGTGACCAATTGCTTCAGTTTAAACGGCTTACTCAAATACTCATTGGCTCCAGCAGCGAGGTACTTTTCTCGGTCGCCCGCCATAGCCAAAGCGGTTAACGCAATAATTGGAATATTAGCCAATGCCGGGTCACGACGAATCTGCCGAATGGCTTCCATGCCGTCCATAACGGGCATTTGAATGTCCATCAAGATTAAATTTGGATGTTGGGCCTGGCACAGGGCAACAGCCTCCTGACCGTTGGTGGCCAGCACCAGGTGATACCCTTTGGCAGACAAGTAGCTAATGCCTGTATCTTGAATGGCAAAGCAAAGGATAGGCTGGGAAGTGCCGCTGTCGTCTGACCGGGATGATCGAGACACCGTCAGGGTGATCCGCCCCCCTTCAGGCGTAAATTTGACGGCAGCTGATTGACGGTGCCAAAAATGTCCTCCTGCAGGCTTTCGGTCATACCCAAAATGGCATTCAGCGGGGTCCGGAGTTCGTGGCTCATGTTGGCCAGAAATTCATCTTTGAGGCGGGTGGTTCGCTGAAGTTCTGCATTGGCCTGGGTCAGCTGTTGTTGGGCTTGCTTCAGGTCGCTGATGTCAAAATTTACCCCGATCATACCCTGGGGATTTCCCCGGGCATCGCGGATCACTTCTCCGTAGCCTTTCAGGTAATGGATGTCGCCATCGGGGTAGATGATACGGAACTCGGCCTCATACTTTGTTGATCCTCCCAGAGCCTGCTCATGGGCCGCTTCAACCGTGGGTAAGTCATCAGGGTGA
Source organism: uncultured bacterium (assembly GCA_964590465.1). Lineage (GTDB taxonomy): Bacteria > Cyanobacteriota > Cyanobacteriia > Phormidesmidales > Phormidesmidaceae > CAZPYG01. Next base: position 5,837 of record CAZPYG010000060.1, read on the forward strand.
ACCCGCTCAGTCCAAATGTCATAGGCCAGGCGTCACCATGGCCCGAATCTGAGCTTCGCTTTGCTGTAGGGCCACCTGCAGCGCGCAGCAATTCTCATTTTGAGTTCCTGGCGTTCGGCCTGAGCTTGTCGAAGGCCATAACCCTACGCTGTAGCCGCAGTTTTAGGCTTGCTCCCTTAGGGAGCCGCTTCGCGAACGACAAGCTCAGCCTGAGCGGTATTACATCCTCTTGAAAGCCATATTGAGAATTGCTGTCCCTTATTTAGGAGATCGCCAGGAAAGAACTTACCCTGTCATTCCCGTAGTCTCAACATACAAGGCGGGAATCCAGCAACTGAGTTGCTTGAGGTTGGGTATTTTCTGTTCCAGAGAACGCCTTAGACGCTTGTGGCTTCCTGCAGAGTAGGGGGGAAGGGGGGATCCTCACCCTGTACCCATTCAGGTGAAATTCGCTGGGGGTTAATTTTTCAGGGGTTAGCGAAAATCATCCCGATTAGGGTTGAGTTTTAAGTCCAAGATTCCGCCAGGGCAGTCTGATTGCGGCCAGCGGCTTTGGCCCGGTACAGGGCATCATCGGCCTGCTGCAGCAGGCTGCTGGAAGACTCTTTGGGCTGGGGCACCCGACAGGCGATGCCGCAGCTCAGGGTAACCCGCTGCAGGGGCGAGCCGCCGTGGGGTATGGCCAACTCGTCCAGGGCCTGTTGGATCCGGGCGGCCACCTGACAGGCCCCATCTTGATTGGTCTCAGGCAATAGCAGGACAAATTCTTCCCCACCATAGCGGGCTACCAGATCACCGGGGCGCTGCACAGCATTTTGCAGCACCGCTGCCACCTGGCGCAGGCAGCGGTCTCCGGCGGGATGGCCGTAGGTGTCGTTGTAAGACTTGAAGTGGTCAATGTCATAGAACACCAGGGCCAGGGGGGCCTCGGTTCTGGCCAGGCGCTGCCACTCTTCCTGCAGTTTTTGATCAAACCGCCCCCGGTTGGCCAACTGGGTCAGACGATCCTGGGACGATAGTTTCTGCAGGGCCCGGTTACTGAGTTCGAGCTGCTGGTATAGTTCCCCCTGGTGAATTGCGATCGCCGACTGCACCGCCAGCTGCCCCAGCAGTTCCACCTCATCCTGCCGCCAGACCCGGGTGCCGTGGCAGTGGTGGGCAATCAGCAAGCCCCAGAGCTGATCCTGGAAGGCCACCGGCAGCACCAGATTGGCCCGCACCCCAAACCCCAGCAGCATGTCACGGTGGCAGTCGGCAATGCCCGCCGTGGTCACATCTTCAATGGCCCGCACCCGACCCTGGCGGTAGTATTTGACATACTCCGAGGAGAAGCAATGGTCTTCGATGTATTGCCCCAAAATCGCCGGAAAATCTGGAGACACCGACTCCTGAACCACCCGGCCATCCCACCTTTCTGAAAATTTGTAGAGAATCACCCGGTCAGTGTCGATCAGGCGGCGCACCTCCTCCACGATGGTGGTCAGAATGTCGTCCAGGTGCAGAGACTGACGAATTTTTTCCGTCACGCTGCGGATCAGCTGCTCCCGCTGCAGATGCTGCCGCTGGGGGTTGGGCTGCAGCGCTGCCGTCAGGGAGGTGATGGAAACAGGTTCCGCCTCCGGTAATGGGGCAGCCGTCGGCAGAGGATTGCCGCTGGGTTGAGAAGAACCCAAACGAGGCAATTTGCTGAAATAGGGTTTCAATCCAGAACCAACGGTCTGCAGAACTTGTTCAGGTTTACACCAGAGGTCTGTTCTCTTGAGCAAACTGGGTAGGGGGTGCCGACCCGGGGCCTCACCGGCTCCAGAGCCAACCACCCCAAAAGCCAGCCCCCGGGACTGCCGACCTGGTTTCAGGCTCGTCCCCCGACCCATTTGCCCTTCCAGCCACGGCAGCAATGCTTCCGGCGGCTGCGGCCGGGAAAAATAGTATCCCTGCAGTAAATCGCAATGGAGTTTTTGCAGCCAGATAACCTGCTCCTGAGTTTCAACCCCTTCCGCCAGCACCACCAGGTTTAAATTATGACCGAGGGTAATTACCGTCTCTACAATGGCCGCGTCCTGAGCATTTTCGGGACAGTTCTGCAAAAAAGACTTGTCGATTTTCAGGGTGTCAACCGGAAAGTGCTTCAGCACATTCAGAGAAGAATACCCCACCCCAAAGTCATCCAGGGCAATTTTGATCCCCATCTCCTTCAGCTGGCCCAAAATGCCAGTGGCCTGTTGCAAATTACGGGTCACGGTTTCCTCGGTAATTTCCAGCTCCAGCTCCCCGGGGGCGATGGCCGTATCCTGCAGCACTTCCTGCACCAGACCCACCACCTGGGCTGAAGAGAACTGGTTAGCCGACACATTCACCGCCAGTCGCAACGCCGGCAGCCCCGCCTGCCGCCACTGCTGGTACTGCAAACAGGCCCGGCGCAGCACCCAGGTGTCTAGCTGGCCGATCAGCCCGACCTCCTCGGCAATGGCAATAAATTTATCTGGCGGCACCAGCCCCAATTGAGGATGCTGCCACCGCACCAGGGCTTCCAGGCCAATGATGTTGCCCGTCGCCAGGTCAACCTGGGGTTGATAGTGCAGCAGCAATTCCTGCTGGGTCAGAGCCCGATACAGGTCGTTGGCTAACCGCTGCTGGGACAGGCTATCTTCGATACCCGCCATGGAGGCATAAATCAGATAACGGCTGTGACCCTGGTGCTTTGTCTCATACAGGGCCGCTTCGGCATGCTGGATCAGGGCCTCTGCCGTATCGCCATCGTAGGGGGCCAGGGCTATCCCCATATTTGCCGTCAGGTATACATCCTCTCCCTGGATCCAAAACGGTCGCTGCAGGCACCCCAACAGAGCTTCTGCATAGAAACGGACGGCTTCTTTGCCAACGGTTGCGGGCAGCAGCAGGGCAAATCGGTCACCATGCCATCGGGCCAGGGTAGGACAGACTTCAGCTGCGGTTTCCCACTGTAAATGCTGGTCCAAACATTCCTTCAGCCGATGGGCCACCGACTTTAAAAGGTAGTTGCCGACGGTATGGCCATAGGTGGTGTTGATCCGCTTAAACTGCTCCAGGTTTAAGATACCCACCGCTAACCCTTTCCCCTGACGCAGGCACTGCAATAGAGACAGCTGCAGCTGCTTATTAAATAGCAACCAGTTGGGCAAATCGGTCATGGCATCATGGGCGGCTTTCTGGTTCGCTTGCCGCCTTAACCAGTGCTGCATGACCCCCATGTAAAGATACCGACTGGCCAGGTTAGCCATTTCCAGATCGGCGCTCTGCCAGCCCCGCACCTGGCGCTGCTGTTCTCGCCAGGCGGCAAACGAGGCCCGGGGCAGGTCATTGCGGACATCGTCATTGTGCTGACCGGCCCAGGTGATTTCGGTGTCGTGGGTCAGTCGAAAGAAGCTCAGGTAGCCCATCATTTCGTACTGCCAGTGAATCGGTACTACCAACACAGCACTGATGTCAGCCGGCTGCAGCAGTTGGGTTAAAAACTGCCCATCGGCATGGCCGTCCCAACGGCGGCTGGTGCTGACTAAAATTGGGGGACGCCCCGCCACGGGTTCCAGGGCAGCGGTGATGGAGCTATCGTGGGTATGTTCCAGGGCCTGGTAGTAGCGATTCCAAATTTCGTCGGACTCCAGAGCCACCGCAGGCTGGACCCCGCAGGTGTGTACAAACCCCTGTTCCCCTAAGCTGCCGGGTAGAACGTACAGGCGGCAACCATCGGCATCAAGGTGCTGCATCATCAGCTGCAGTACCTTCTGCCAGCAGTCGGGGGAAAGTTCTTCCTGGGCCAACAGAAGATTGAGCCTATCGATGACATCGGCCTGCTGCTGGTGCTGTTTGACCTGCTGCCGCAGCAGATGCTGGGCCAGGGCCACAGAAAGCTGGTCAACCCAGAGCTGAACGGTTTGAATTTCAGCTTCTGAAAATTGTCGAGGGTCGCTGTGGTGCCCCACCAGCAGCCCCCACAGCTGCCCCTGATGGACAATGCTGAAGGTAATCGATGACAGCACCCCCAGGCCCAGCAGGTACTGCAGATGGCAGGGGTCAACGGGAGCATAGCGGATATCCTCCGGGGTGAGGGAATGCCCGGTGGCAGATTCCTTTTGGGAAACCAAAATCTTACGCTTGGAGTCTACATCAATAATCACCCGCTGCCGCGCAGTAAACAGCCGCTGTCTGGCCTGGGGCGGAATGTCTGTGGCGGGAAAGTGTAGCCCTTTTAACGACGGCAGTCGGGATTCATCGCAGGTTTCGGCAATGACCTGACCGTTGTATTCTCGATCAAACTGATACACCACAATTCGGTCAAGCTTTAAAAACACCTGAACCTGCGTGGTAATGAGTTCTGCAACTTCCGTTAAGGTTTGATGCTCTCCCCAACCCATAAAGACGGGTTGCAGAGCTTGATCACTAGTCTTTTCGTTGTTCAACCTGTGCTCCATCTTGGCCTCCCTTACCCTACCGACGTAAGCTGCGTCACCGCCCGGCAGTTTTCCCTCAGGGAATATAAAAGCCCGGAGCGTAACTTTACTTACAGGGACTACAGTATTTCTCCTTATATAGTCCCCCCGGAAGGTAAAAAGGAATGATTGCCCATAGAAAAGGACAAGATTCTTTATGAGGTTGCCAGCATAAAGTCTCAATCTTAGCGGACAGGGCAGCGATTCTTATGCTTAAACGAGAACTGCTTCAGGTCTACCTGCTATTCAGGAGGGAGGAAGTAGTCCGAATTCATCTCATGGTCCTTAGGAAACGCTAGTTTCCTAAGCCCAATAAATCATCTAAGAAAGTGGGAAACTGATAGGACATTGCCAAAAACATCCCTCCCTCCGAGGGTTGATGTTTTTAAAGGCTAAAATCAATTTATTTTTGTATCCCATTTCAGGGTAAGCAGCCTATGGCTCTCTTTCTAGTCGTCGAACAAGATACCTACTTTAAACTCAGGCCCCAGCAATCTGCAGGACTCGAAGACAGCGAAAAGACCTTCATTAAGGCAGGAAGAACCTATGAATTACATTCCTACGCCTATGCTGATCCAACCCTGGGAAGTTTCAACGGTCATATTAAATTTGCGTTAAAAGATGCTTCCATTCAAGGTTTGAATACCTGGTTTGCCTTCAGTGCCCATATCCAGGTTGAGCGAGATGCCGAGGTGGTCTTCCCCATCGAAGATCAGGTCACCATTCCGGTATTGTGGGTGACGCAGGACACGGTGTTCAAGCGGCGTCCGGCCCAATCCACCGCTTTGCCGTCAGAAGAAATCGCTGCCATACCCGGCGGTACGAGCTATTTTCTGCATTCCTACGCCTTTGCCGATAACCAGGGTGATTTTGCGAACCATGTGAAGGTTGCTCTGCGGTACGAGCAAGACTTCATCCGTGGGCTCAGTACCTGGTTTGTGTACGAAGGCCACTGCTATGTGGAGTACGACGGGGAAATCGTCTATCCCCTGGAAGGACCGGATACTTCCATTCTGCGGGTGACCCAAAATACAGTGTTCAAGCGGCGTCCGGTGCAGTCTTCAGAATTGCCGACCGATGAAATCTTTCCGGTGCGACCTGGGCAGACCTGGCGGTTGCAGTCCTACGCCTTCCGCGATGTCAACGGCAACGACTTCAACAACCACATCAAATTTGCCTTCAAATATCCCAAAGACGCCATCAACGGCTTCAACACCTGGTATGCCTTCAACCAGCATGTGCAGGTGGAGATGAACGGTCGCATCGTCTACCCCTTGGCCCAGATGCCGCCCACCCAACCACCCCAATATTCGGGTATTGCCTTCACTCTGCCAGGCAATGTCAGCACCTTCTTCACAGACCAGCCCATCATCCCTGGCGGCAACTTTACCTGGGGAGAAGCCACCAAAAACGCCACCCGCATTCCCGAAACGGTGCAGATTGTAGATCACATCATCGCTTTAGCCCGGCAATTACAGCGAGCCCGAGAGCAGCTCAGGCGACCGTTTCAGGTTAATTCCTGGTACCGTCCCCCGGCGGTAAATGCTGCCGTGGGGGGAGCTTCCAGAAGCTACCACCTGACCGGGCAAGCCGCTGATTTGGAAGTTTCGGGGTTGGGGGGACGGCAGGTGGCAAATCTGGTATTCAGCTGGTGGCCGGGGGGCATCGGCATTTACAGCCATTTGCCGAATGTCATTCATTTAGATACCGGGCCCCGACGCACCTGGGGAATTTAGGGATACGGCCAATCCGCACTTTAGTGATGAAAAGCACGACCGAAGAATGTTACCAATTGTAACGTTAGGTCACTTCCTTTAAAGGAAAACAACAATAAAGTAGGGTGCTGAGTCCGTTCGTTTCATTCTCTATGGCCTACCGTCTACCGTCCCGACTTCGTCGCCGTGCTGTATTGAGAGGGCTTTTAGGGGCGGGGGCCTATGGCGTCTCCTCCCAGTTTTTGGGGGCCTGTTCCTCTGGGACTGAGCAGGCCCTGAACACCGGCCGCCCCAACCAGGCGACTGATCAACCCATCACCATCGGGTTTATTTACGAGGGTGCGAAAGCTTTATGCTGGGTGCTCGTAGCGTCAATCCTGAAGTTACGGCCCTGGCGATGGTTACTGGGGGCTGGAACCTACCCATTAAAGAGGCAGAAGCCGCCAATAGCTTGATTGATCAAGGCGTCGATGTGATGTTCCCCCGGTGTGATAATGCTAAAGTTATAGCCGCCATAGCCCAGCATCGTGAAGTCTTTTATTGTGGTTGTCACATTAACCAGGCCGACTTGGCTCCCCAGTATTTTCTAACCGGCATAGAGTGGAATTGGACAACCGTTTACAAACGCTATGCGGAAATGTCTCAAGCCGGAAAAACTCTGATGAATGGGGGTATTCCCAGGACAATCATGGGGGGTTTGAAGGAAAATTTCTCAACGATGTCGCCCTACGGATTCAACGTTTCTGCTGAAATTCAGAGGCGGGTAGAAGACACTAAAGAAAAAAGATTAGGCGACGAACTGATCATTTTTACGGGCGGTATTAAAGATAACCAAGGTACTATCGTAATTCCTGAAGGAGATGCCTATCCCCTTGACGATTTACGTTTAGATGTAATGGACTGGTTTGTTGAAGGGATCGAAACCAGTTGAGCAATGTCCTGGTTAAACTGCGGAACTGTTCCCTAAAGGGGGGATCACGCTCTGCAATCCTGGCAGGGCGGGGGTGGGCCAGCCGGATTTAGTATTTATACCCTATGGAGCATGGCAATTGGCCCATGTAAATATGAAAATTTTACAAGGTATATGGCTATCTCAGCAGATGGCTGAATAATTCAGCTTTTCTGAGCCGTTGGTTTTCTTCAAAATTGAGCTTCATCCCACTGCCCTTGGGTAAAGAGTAAGAGCAAAAAGATTAGAAGAATTGCCCCTTTGCTTTATCTTTGGTAGGTTTTGTGACTCACGATTCCCAAAATTTCAAACAACCCATTGCCCCAAGCCATGAAGTTTTGACCCTAAGTTGGCCCCGGGTAGCAGGGTTTTTATTTTTTCATTTAGTAGCGCTGTTTGCCCCGTGGTTTTTCTCCTGGAAAGCCCTGGGGGTTGCTGTTTTTATGCACTGGCTTTGCGGCAGTGTTGGCATTTGTTTAGGCTATCACCGTCTACTCACCCATCGCAGCCTGAAACTACCCCAATGGCTGGAATATATCGTTGTCACTATTGGTGCGATCGCGGTTCAGGGGGGACCGTTGTTTTGGGTCAGTAATCACCGCATGCACCACGCCTTTACCGAAGACGACGAGCGGGACCCTCACTCAGCCAATCGAGGATTTTGGTGGAGCCATATGCTCTGGTTGGTGTATCCCCGTGGGGAGACCTTTGATGAGAAAGCCCATCGCCGCCTGGCCCCCCGGCTGGCCCGCAATCCTTATTACTGCTGGCTCAATCAGAATTATCCCTGGCTGCAGATTCCTTTGGGCTTGGTGTTGTATAGCTTAGGCGGTTGGTCTTTTGTAATGTATGGCATTTTTGTCCGTATTGTTGTGCTTTGGCACAGTACCTGGTTCGTCAATTCAGCGACTCATATTCAGGGTTATCGCCGGTTTGATATTGAAGATGGCTCGCGCAATTTGTGGTGGGTGGGCCTGTTGACCTATGGCGAAGGATGGCACAACAATCACCATGCCGAACCTAATATTGCGGTTTCGGGCAGACGCTGGTGGGAAATTGACATGACCTGGTGGTTAATTTTGCTCTTAGAGCGGTGCAACCTGGCCTATGGCATCAAACGACCTGGACTTAAGCCTGCGGTTGCCTCTGCTGAGTAGGTCAACCGAAAGCTTGATTATGGATAGGGTGTGTCCCCCGGCCTCAGGTCCACCGGGGGATAGGGCAAAGTCCCCCGCCCTGGGCCGATTTCAGTGACATTCCACCCTACATCTCCAGTTCCTAATGTTTAATGATTTGTCTGCTTTATCCCACACTTTCATCGTCGGCAGCATAGGCTATGTCCTAATTATTTTTCTGCTCCGAATTTCAGGGAAACGCACACTCTCGAAATGGAATTCTTTCGATTTTGTTGTCACCATTGCGTTCGGGTCAATTCTGGCCACCATGCTGCTTTCCGAGAGCACATCCCTGGTGCAGGCTGTTTTGGGCTTTACCCTGCTGGTGTTTTACCAGTTTCTGATTACCTGGTTAGCTACTCGCTCTGAATTAGTCCAAAAGCTGATTAAGGCAAGACCAACCCTGATTTTCTATGAAGGCCAGTTTCTACAACCCCTGCTTACCCGAGAGCGGGTGGCAGAAGGCGAAGTACTGGCCGCCATTCGTAATCAGGGTATTGAGGATTTAAGCCAGGTGGATGCCGTAATTTTAGAAACTGATGGCAGCTTTAGCGTCATTAAAGACTTACAAAATGCTTCTGCCCTAAGGGATGTCGAGGGTTTCTAGGGACCTTAACCAAACCAGTGGGAAGGTTCCTCAGATACCGATGGCTGAGCCTCAGCCGGAAAATACGGCAAAGCGTTTTCTTCCTGAAGCACCGGATAAACACTGTTTTCAATCAAATGTTCTATTTTCTGCTCTTGTTCAACCCCGCCAGGCCCGTGGGGTGGCAGATGGGAATCTTCTGATGTTTCATCTGAAACCCCGTACTGGGGTAACACCTGGTTAAGCACTTTCACGATTAACTTTTGGCGGAGATGAGTATTCAAAAAAGCTGAATCATAGGTTGAACGAGGATTTTTTATCAGCTCCTCTACCTTTTGATTGACTAATTTTCGGGTCATATTAACAATTTCAGAAGACATGGTTTTGTTTGGCCCCAGAGTATAAAAAGCAGGTTCTGAAAGTAGAAATTAATAGCTCCTCAGTTGTTTAAATTATAAAGCAATTACAGTTTTTTATTTAGATCCGAATATTATTGACTTGAAAAATATAGTTTTATTGAGAATAAGTAACAAATTCCGGTGCCGCTAACAGCGGTGCCATCTAACTGTAGAACCGATAGGTGTTGCGGCCCTGGTTTTTGGCCTGGTACAGGGCCTGATCGGCGTGGCGCAGCAGGGTTTCCAAATCCGCACCATCGTTGGGAAACAACGCTACCCCAAAGCTGGTGCGGATATCGAGAGCATGGTGCTGGATGGTAAACACCGGCTGCAGGCTGGCGATCATGCGATCGCAGGTGTGCCCCACATCCTCCAGGTTAGTGACATCGGCCAGCACCACAATAAACTCATCGCCGCCCCAGCGCACCAGCAGGTCGGCTTCCCGCAGGCAGTCTTGTAAACGCTGCCCCACCTGCTTTAGCAGTTCATCGCCCACCCCATGGCCCAGGGTGTCGTTAATACCTTTAAACCGATCAAGGTCTAGAAAGGCCAGGGCCAGTCGGGTGCCGTTTCGTTTCGCCTGGGCCAGCACCTTGGGTAAGTAGGTGTCGAGCAGGGCCCGGTTAGGTAAGTTGGTCAGGCTGTCGTAAAAAGCCTGGTGGTGAATTTTAGCTTCGGCCTGTTTTTGTTGGGTAATGTCTCGAATTACCCAGCGCAGGTAGGTCGTGGTGCGGTTGGGTCCGTAACTACAGGAGAGGGTAACGGCCACCGGCACAGGTGGCCCTTGCCGGGGACAGAGTTCGGTGTCCCAGGTTTGGAGCAACGGATGGTCTGGTTCAGGTTCCTGGTGCAGGGTGGTCAGGGTGGTATGAATCAGCCCATGGTCCCTTTCGGAGAAAAACACCAGTAGCGGTTTACCGACTAAGAAGTTCTGCTGGACCCGCAGCAGGTTTGCAATGGCCACATTCGCTTCCTGAATGATGCCCCCTGCATCTGTCACCAGGTAGCCGTCGGGGGCCAGATTAAACAGTTCCTGGTAACGGTGTCGTTCTACTTCAAGGGTGTGGTGGTAACCCACCAAAGCCTGATTTTGCTGATCAAGTTCCTCGTAAGCGGTGCGCAGTTCTTCTAGCACTAGATTCAGTTGCTGCAGAGCCGATTTAAATAGTTCAGCATGAACCGGATATTCGCCCCCCTGCTGGGACAGCGTCAGTAACCTCTGGTAGGCCTTATCAACGGCATCAAGGCGGTCAGACAGTTTCATCCAGGGACTCCCGAGGGCGAGCTACAGCAGAGCACAGAGGGAAGGTGTACCAGATTGGGGAATGTTCAACATGTTCGTGGGTTAGGCATCCTTCCTGTTCTATCCAGGCAGGCATCTCGCCTGCCTGGATAGAACAGAGATCTTGATACCCCCTACCCATCCACCCCCTACCCTTATTCTGTCTCCTGGGCAGAATCAGCAAGAGTTTGATTCAACCAGCCGAGTAAATCTTCCCTGGTGTAGGGCTTGGCCATGAAGCCATCAGCCCCTGCCGGAGGCAGGGTCGAGGAATGGGTCTGTGGCCCACTGATGACCAGAATGGGCACCTGGGGATCAATGGCCTTTAGTTGCTTCAGCAGATTGAGGCCACCCAGGCGGGGCATATTCAAATCCAGCAGAATGGCGTCAATCTCCTGGTGGTGGGCTCGATAAATTTCGAGGCCTTCCAGGCCATCCCGAGCGCTGAGGGTGGAGTAATTGGAATATTTCAAGAGAGCTTCGGTGGTCAATCGTACCTGGGCATCGTCTTCAATAATCAAGACTTGCTGGTGCTGGCCGGGTACGACTGTGGATGAAGTATCGGCGGGCTGGGCTGGGGCGGTCTGATCAACCACTGGCAGGTACACCTGAAATTCGGTCCCAACCCCCACTTCGCTGGAGACCCGCATAAAGCCGCCACAATCTTTCACAATCCGCGCCACCGTCGATAGCCCCAGACCAGTTCCCTGACCGGGCGGTTTAGTTGTGAAGAAGGGATCAAAGATGCGGTCGCAGGCTTCCGGAGCAATGCCTATGCCGGTATCGGCTACGGTCACTACGACATAGGCCCCTTCCCGAGCCTGCCCCTGAACGCAGGCAGCGGGTTGACTGACCTGGGTATTGTGGGCCGCAATTGACAGGGTACCGCCAGTGGGCATGGCCTGTTGGGCGTTGACACAGAGGTTCATCAGCACCTGGTGAATCAGGGTGCTATCGGCCCAGATCGGGCTCAGGTCAGGATTTACATCGACCTGAACGGAAATGCTCTTGGGAAAGGCGTGCTGGGTAAATTGGTGGATTTCCTGAATCAGGTCCTGCAGGTTGAGGATCGTGGCCCTGGCCTCGTATCTGCCCGCAAAGGTCAAAATTTGCTGGGAGAGGGCCGCTCCCCGTTTGGCGACGTTTTCCAGCACCTGCAGCATGTTTTGGGTTTTTACATCGAGGTTGGGTAACCGCTTCAGCAATATTTGGGGAATGACGCGAACGGGATTCAAAATGTTGTTGAAATCATGGGCGATCCCCCGGGCCAGGGTGCCCAAACTTTCGAGCCGCTGGGCCTGGTAAAACTCGGCCTGCAGCTGTTTCTTTTCGGTAATGTCGGTATTGACCACCAGGGTCGATGCCAACACCCCGCCGTCTTGATGGACTTGAGTTTGTCGACTGAACACCGTGATCTGCTGGCCCGCTTTAGTGCGGTGCGTCAATTCCCCCTGCCAGCTGCCCCCTTCGGCCCCCGCCATGGGAATTGCCAGGGAGGTGTTAGTCCTGGCTCCATCCAGGAGCCCATGGGCGTTTTGCCCCAGGGCTTCTGCCTGGGACCAGCCGTAGAGGGTGCTGGCCCCCCGACTCCAGAAGATAATGTGTTGGCCCGAGTCCTGGACGTAGATAGCATCGGTGGCAATGTCGATCAGGGCCGCCTGGTCGCGGATGGTTTGCTCGGACTGGCGGCGCTGCTCAACTTCTTGCTGCAGTTGGGTATTCGCCTGCACCAGTTCGGCGGTGCGTTCGGCCACCTGTTGTTCTAACTGGTCGTGGGCGGTCTGCAGCTGCTGCTCAAGGCGCTGCCGTTCGGTCACATCCCGCAGGGACCAGAGAATGGTCAGCGCTTCCCCATGGGGATCGCTCAGGTAGGTGGTTCTAACAGCGGCAACTACCGGGTCTGACTTGAGCCGATTCAGGGACATGTGCCAGTCGCTGGCTGGGGGCAGGCGAAGCAGCTGCTGCTGAAAGGAGGGTTGATCCCCAGACTCAACCAGAACCACCAGGGGTTTACCCACTAGAGCGACCTGGTCTCGGTCGAACAGGATCGCCGCGGCCTGGTTAGCGTAGTAAATTTTGCCCTGGCGGTCGGTGACCAAATAAGCGTCGGGAGCCAGTTCAAACAGGGTGCGGTAGCGGTGGCGCTCTACTTCTACCTGGTGCCGAGTTTTTCTCAGGGTTTCGTTTTGCTCGTGCAGTTCTTCATCAGCGGTGCGCAGTTCTTCGAGTACGTAGTAAAGCTGTTTGAGGGCCTCTTCCAGCAGGTTGGGCTCAGGATACGTAGCGGTCGCCTGGTCTCGGATTTGCAACGCCCGTTGGTAGACTGCTTCGATTTGGTGCGTAATAGCCATTAGATTTTTGCTCCGCAGTCAGTGGGTTTTTAGCTTGGCTTATGTCTAAACCGCGTCGCGTCCAAGTCTAAAAGGAGAATCTGGCCTATGGATAATCGGTAGATCTGGACCTGGTATTGAAGTGAAAGCTTGCTTTGGGCGCTTTCTGGATGAAGATACCTGATATCACTAAGGTCTAGGTCTGAATTGCCGTCTAAACGAGGATGGTGGAGTGGCACTGATTTAAGACTGGTGGGCAGTGCCCACCCTACGGCAGATCAAGGCTTCTGGCGATTTGCAAAGGTCGATTTCAGCTTATTTCAGTGACATTCGAGGATGGTGGTTTCATTTTTTTACCTGGGAATCTCCCTCTCTACTCTCTCATGGCTTCAGAGAAAGCACGGAAAATGAGTTAAAAAAGATAAGCTATTGTGACTTTTTCTTGCAATTGTAAATATTGTAGGGAAATAGAAATTCAACAATGGGGGATAACCGTCGCGGCTGTCCAAAAGTAATCAAGATGTCTGCCTGACAAAATTTGAATTTTATGCGATTCCCATTCCTTAAGAATTAAAATTCAAGCATGGGGGATAGCCGTTGCGGCTGTTTAAAAGCAGCCAGATGCCTGTCCGACAAATTCCTTCGCTGCTGGTGACCCGGTTATCCTCAAAGGCAGGCTACATCCGGGGCGCGGGTTGAGCCAATGGGCAGTCGAAAGGCTCCCTGGGAGCTAAACCCTTTACCGAGTTGGGTTTGTCGATTCCAATTACCTAAATCGATGATCAAGTCTGCTGCTTTGCTACTGCCTTCTCCCCCTACCGGTGACATGTCTATCAGTTCTCCCTGGGCTGTACGTTCGATGACGCGATCGGGCTGCTCTAAGCAAAGCTGCTCAAATTATAAGCCTGCAAGTTCTGGTGTGAGGCGATTGCCTGCTCCGTCCTACGAGCCGTGATGATCAAGCGCAATCATTACCCTATGAAGAGCCGTTCACGGCTAAATAAAAACAGCGGGTGAAACCTGGAATCGTTGACTGAGGATTCGAATCTGTTGCAAGTTCAGGTCTCGCTTGCCACTGAGGATTTCAGTAACCTTGTCCTGAGAACCAATTTCGGGTAAGTCGTCAGGCATCAAATTATGCTCTTCCATTAGGTATCGGAGAGATTCTACGCCGCTGGCCTCTGGAATTTCAACATGCTCGGTTTCATAGGCCTCGATCAAGATTCCTAATGTATCGAGCAACGAATAGAGCGAATGCTGTTCATCGGTGCCCACCAAGTCAACCAAACCGTTAAGCTGGTCTAAACTTCGCTGATATGCAACTTCATCGCGAATGGTCAGTAAGGGTTCAAGGACAGACCATGACTGTTCAATGTTCAGGATTGGTGTTGTCATTGCTTCCAGTCTCCTTTGTCGTAGTCAGCATGGGTCAGGACATGTCGGACGTAAAGCTTGTGACGATTGAAGTGGAGCGAGGCGATGAGGCGATATTTATTGCCACCGATGTTGAAGACAACTAGATCACCAACTTTATCCGCCGATGGAAATGTGCGTCTCAAGTGGGCAAAATTCTCGAATTCACTCCTTTGAATAATCCTGAACCACCGCGTCAGAGGTCCTTGGCTGTCAGGATACTGTTCCCAAAAGTCGCGGAGTGCCTTGCGAGAGATGATGTGCATAACTGCAATATATCTCAGGATGCCAGCACTAATCTACCTCTCACTGCCCTCTTCAATGGCCAGCAGAATCAGGTCTTCTCCCTGATCCTGAACCATTTTGCGGGCGTTCAGGTGCATGGTTTTGGGGCCAATGGTTTCAAAGTCGTGGCTCACCTCGTAGTCTGCCACCTGAAGATTTTGGGGCAGCAGGTCCTGGAGCAGCGATCGCAGCTGGGGAATATCCCACTGACCGTTGCCCAGCTCAAAAATAGAGCACTGTTCGGTGTCGGCAGGGTTGACCTGAAATAACTGGTAAAACTGGCCGTTGGCGGTGACCACCCGCAGATTAGCATCCAGCACCACCAGAGCTTCGCGCACGGTCTGCACAATGGCGTTGGCGTAGTCGCGGGCCTGGCTCAGGGCTTCGGTCTGGCGCTTGAGGAGGTCGATATCCACCAGTACCACCACCGCCCCGTCGATGCGGTTGTCGAGGGTGCGATAGGGGCGAATGCGCAGGTCATACCAGTGCCCCTGGTGGTCCTGCACCTCCTGACTGGTCTGGTCGAGGGTGTCGATCACCTGGCGAATGCGCGGCTCCAGGTCGTCAACCCTGAGCTGGTGTTTGATGTTGCCCAGGGGGCGTCCCACATCGCTGGCGATCAGGTTAAACAGGGGGGCGGCGGTGGGGGTAAAGCGGCGAATGCGCAGATCCCCCTCCACCATCAGAATGGGGATGTGGATGCTGCTCAGCAGGTTTTGAAAGTCGTCGCTGATGCGGGCGGTTTCGGCATTGCGGCGGTACAGCTCATCGTTAATGGTGCTGAGTTCTTCGTTGGTGGCCTGAATTTCTTCTTTGGCGGTTTGCAGTTCTTCATTGGTGCTCTGTAGTTCCTCATTGCTGGAGAGAATTTCTTCGTTGGCCGCCCGCAGATCCTGGTTTGAGGCCTCCTGGGCCTGGATGATCGACTGCAGGTGCGATCGCGTGGTGTCCAGATCATCCTGGAGCTGCCGGTTTTCCTGGCGGTAGTGGGCCATTTCGGCGGTGCTGGGGGGCTCGTCATCGGCCTGATTCTCAAGGTTAACCGCCCCATCCGCTGGGGCCGCCGTCACCACCGGAATATCCTGAAACAGCACCAGGTAGTAGGGGATTTCCGGGTCTCCGGCCTTAAAGGGTACCACCTCAATGCGCACTCGATAGGTACGATTGCCCTCCCGCAGGGCCACGGTTTCCCGTTCCACCACCTGGTCTAACTGGCGGGCCTGGTAAAGTACGGTGCGCAGCTCCAGCCGCAGGTTTTCCTTGGCCATGCGCAGCAGGTTGAGACTGGCCCGTCCCGGCGAGGGTTCTAAATAGGCCCCGGTCTGCCCCCGAAATTGCAGAATCTCCAACTGGGCGTTCACCACCACCCCCGCCGGGGCATAGCGGTTAAGCACAATCTGGTCGGCGGTGCCGTAGGGGTCGGTGCTTTCTGCCGATTCCGGGGAGGGTTCAGGCCGGGGGAGGGTCAACTCTGGGGCATAACCGTCAGGGCTGAAGGTCATATCCAGAGTCAGACCGCTGGGCTGCTTGATGTAAATGCGTTGGCGGGTGTCCAGGGGCGCAAACCGGTCGGTGAACTCCCCCACAGTTTCTGAAGAGCCCAGCAGCAAAAAACCCTGGGGCTTAAGGCCGTAATGGAACATGGGCAGCACCCGGCGCTGCAGGGTAAGGCCGAAGTAAATCAGCACGTTGCGGCAGCTGATTAGATCCAGCCGCGAGAAGGGCGGGTCGCTGACCAGGTTCTGGCGGGCGAAAATGCACAGTTCCCTGACCAGAGGATTGATCTGATACCCCCCGTCCACCGGCACAAAATAGCGCTGTAGCCGTTCCGCAGACACATCCACCACCTGGGCCTGGGAGTACCAGCCCAGGCGGGCCACCTCAATGGACTGTTCATTCACATCGGTGGCAAAAATCTGGATCGGCGGGTTCAGGGAATTATCGGCCAGATAATCCAGCAGGGCCATGGCTATAGAGTAGGCCTCTTCCCCGGTGGCGCAGCCCGCCACCCAGATGCGAATCGACACATCGGGGTTACGGTTCCGCACCAGGGCCGGAAACACCTCCTGGGCCAGGGCGGCAAATACCTCTTCATCCCGAAAAAAGCTGGTGACCCGAATCAAAATTTCCTGGTAAAGGGCTTCGACTTCTGCAGGGTTGTCCCGCAGAAACTGCAGATAGCTCTCCAGATTTTCCAGATGGTGCAGGGCCATCCGGCGAAAAATACGCCGTTGCAGGGTGGTGGGCTTGTACTGGGAAAAGTCCACCCTGGTATGGCGCTTCAGCAGGGTAAGAATGTCTGCCAGGGCATCCTGGCCATCGATAGCTGGGGTAGCAACATCTGGGGTGGCGGCGCTGGCAATGTAGGGGTGACGGCTGATCTCCGCCAGGGTGCGGGCGATTTCCGCCGGAGGCTGGACAAAATCGACCTGACCCGTGGCAATGGCCATGTGGGGCATGCTGTTGACCTGGGCGGTGTCTTCCGACTGGGCAAAGGTGATGCCCCCCGCCGCTTTAATCGCCTCAATCCCTCGGGTGCCGTCAGCATCGCCCCCCGATAGCACGACTCCAATCGCCCGGTTGCCCCGCTCCTCCGCCAGGGACTTAAAAAAAGTATCAATCACCCGGCTACTGCCTCGGGTGCGCTCCCGCGATAGCAGTTGCAGCCGTCCGTCCTGAATCGCCATGCCCTGGTTAGAGGGGATCACATGGATCTGATTCGTGGCAATGGCCATGCCATCCTGGACCTCTTGCACCGCCATGGCGGTCGAGCGGGCGATGATCTCGCTCAGCAAACTGGGCTGGTTGGGGTCTAAATGCTGCAACAGCACAAAGGCCATGCCCGTATCATCCGGTAAGTGGCTGATCAGCTGGGTAAAGGCTTCTAACCCCCCCGCCGAAGCTCCAACGGCCACCACCGGAAATCGGTCGTCGGCAGGGGGAGTAGCCTCTGCCTCTGGGGCAGGATCTAGCGGAGATTCGGTTTCAGGGGGCTGGGGGGCTGACATGTTAATAGAGATAGTGGCATGGGTGAGTCCATAGATACCAGATAACTTTCTAGGTTTGCAGCTTTCTATTGAAGGTTGCTTTCTTTTAACGCGAGCTTTGGCCGGCATCTGCGACCAGCGTAGGGTGCTTTTAGACAGCACTTCCCCCATGCTTTAAGGCACCAGCCTTGAACCCGCCAACGCACCGCCTATCTATCCTCAGAAGCCTGACATTAAAGGGATCGGGTGCCTGGGCTAATAACCTGAATCCTGGCCTACCTCCGGCAGGCAACCGGTCTCTGGTGGAAAGGGTGCAATGGCTACCCGCCTTAAATCGGTTATACCGTAAGTTGAGGATAACTCTGGCGGCACCCAACCTTCTCGCTTATTGTCTCCTGGCACCCTATATGCAACTAGAAGCCGGATGCCAACTTTTATTTGAGGCCACGGCCCCCTCCCCGTTGATTCTGATGCTCCGCCCCCGCAGTGGCTTGAGCCAACAGATTATTAGCGGTGAATTTAAGTTTGACCCCAACGTACCGTGGGATGAGTACACCGACAGCTACGGGAATTTATGCCAGCGGTTGTTGGTTCCATCCGGTTCGTTTGGCGTCAGCGCCCGCACCATCGTCGAAACCTCAGACTACATTGATACTCAGCCCGGTGCGACCTTTGTGCCGGTTCAAGATTTGCCCGACTATGCCCTGCAGTTTTTGCTGCCCAGCCGCTATTGCCAGGCAGACCTGCTGGGGGACCTGGCCAACGAGATCATTTCAGACATCCCCTCGGCCTACGACCAGGTAGAGGCCATTCGCAGCTGGCTGCACACCCACATCGAATACCACTACGACACCAGCACTGCCTCCACCTCCGCCGTCGATACGGCCCAAAGCCGGGTGGGGGTATGTCGCGATTTTGTGCATCTGGGCATCGCCCTATGCAGAAGCCTGACCATTCCCGCCCGCATGGTTGTGGGCTATCTCTACCAGCTAGAGCCGATGGACCTCCATGCCTGGTTTGAGGCCTACGTTGGAAATCGGTGGTACACCTTTGACGCCACCCAGCCAGAGCCCCGTGGCAACCGGGTTGCCATCGCCTATGGGCGAGATGCCGTCGATGTGGCCCTGGCCACCCAATTTGGCCCCCTCACCCTGACAGAGATGAACGTCTGGGTTGAAGCGGTTTCCCCTTTACCCGCCTGAGCCGGTATAATTAACCTAATAGAAGTGAAGCCGCTATACGCTGAGGGGCAACCAGCTGGGATGCTTGCCATTAAGAGGTTAAAGCAACTTATAAGCGGGAATCAGGAGTTCAGAATTCAACCTTCCTGACTTAGGTTACGGTTTTCCTAAATAGGAGAAGCGATCATTCTCTGGACTTTGACAAAGTTTGCCTGGGTATATCCCGATATTCTTAACAACAGAAAAGAGGAAAAGGTTATGTCTAAAGAAAAAAAAGGCAACCGAGAAGCCAAAAAATCTAAAGCGAATCCAAAAGCTGGCAAGAAGGACAAAAAAGACCCGAAAAGGCATGATGGGACCATGTAAATTCCCCAGCTGACCCGACCCAGTAACCGATAAGGATTTTCCTTGAAAACCTGATTATCTACTGCGCCGGATCATCTTTGAGTCATAACCACTAGCAACAAATAGTTTGGAGGCACTATGTCCTCATCATTAGCTCAAGGCGTACTAGTTACCATCATTGGTGAAGCGGTATTACAGGACCGGTTGATTAATTTATTGACCCAGTTGGATGTGTCCGGATATACCCTTGTCCCGGCTAAAGGTGCCGGTAGCCACGGTCGCCGCATGGGCGATATCGCCGGTTACAATACCAATATTGAAGTAAAAACCGTAGTGGCCTCTGAGGTTTCAGATCAAATTTTTGAAGCCCTGCGACCCCTACAAGAGACCTATGCTATCATCGCCTTTCGGCAAACCGTTGAGGGGTTATTTGAGTAATCCCCGTATCCCACAGGTTTATGCAAAATAATTATTCCGTCGAAGCCTTAAGAGCTTACTTAAAAGCCATTGGTCGGGTTCCCCTGCTCACCCACGAGGAAGAAATCACCTACGGTAAGCAGGTCAAAACCATGATGCCCCTGCAAACCCTGCGGGACACCCTGACCAAAGACCTGGGATACTCTCCCTCCTGGGAAACCTGGGCTGAAGAGGCCAATCTGGGCGTCGATGATCTGCAAGCCATTATCAGAACCGGCGAGCAGGCCAAATTGCGCATGGTAACCGCCAACTTGCGCCTGGTCGTCTCCGTGGCTAAAAAATATACCCAGCACGGTCTCGACCTGCTCGACCTGATCCAGGAAGGGGCCTTTGGCCTGACCCGAGGGGTCGAAAAGTTTGATCCCGCCAAAGGCTTCCGCCTCAGCACCTACGCCTACTGGTGGATACGGCAGGCCATTACCCGCGCCATTGCCGATCAGAGCCGTACGGTGCGCTTGCCGATTCACATCAGCGACACGATCAAAAAAATCAAAAAAACTCAGCGCGAGTTAACCCAGAACCTGGGCCGAGTACCAACCATTGACGAGGTGGCTGACTCTTTAGAGCTAACCCCAGAGCGGATCAGAGATTGCCTGCACTATAATCTTCCCACCATGTCTCTAGAACGAAAAGTTGGAGACATGGACACCGAGCTGGCGGATTTTCTGCAGTCGGATGGCGAATCTCCCGATGATTTTGCTACCCAAAATGCCCTGCGGGCTGACCTCAAAAAGCTGTTGTCAAAACTTCTCCCCCGGGAGCAAGAGGTCCTGATTTTACGATTTGGCCTTGAAGATGGCGTTCCCCAGTCCCTGGCCCAAATTGGTACCCGTCTAAATATCAGCCGGGAGCGGGTGCGCCAAATTGAACAGAAAGCTTTCAAAAAACTCAGACTGCATCGAAGCGAGCTGCGAGAATACTTACCGGCAATCTAAAAGCGAAAGCTATTGACCTCCGAAGGGGGCGCGGCTCAAGGATATTTGGCCTGGTACTTTACACCAACGGGGCCTAGAGCATTGGTACGGTAGAATGGCACTGAAATAAGCTGAAATCAACCCTCGCAAATGGCCGAAAGCCTTGATCTACCGTAGGGCACTGCCCACCAGCCTTAAATCAGTGACATTCCCGGTACAGTATGACTAAAAGCCGGTTTTTCCATTCCATAGCCCATGCATGAGATTTGGTCTTTCCTGGAGTAGAAACCGGGTTTCTGAACCGGCGTTCCAGGAGTCTTTTTATAGACAAGGATTACAGACAAGGGATTCAGGCTTCTTTTTCACAAAAGCTCTCGGAGTATGTTAGGATGAAACTCAGAGAATTAAATATCGGTTAGCAGCATTTGTTTTTAGCATTAACGAAATTTCGCGTTTTTCCATTGACAGATTTCTCTCCGAAATTTTACTCTCCACATCGTTTAATTTTTGGGAAAAATTTATGTCAATTTACGTAGGCAACCTGTCTTATGACGTTACGGATGCCGACCTAACTCAAGTCTTTGCAGAGTATGGCTCTGTGAAGCGCGTTCAGCTCCCTACGGATCGTGAAACCGGTCGTATGCGCGGCTTTGGCTTCGTGGAAATGAGTGAAGAAGCTCAAGAAACGGCAGCCATTGAGGCCCTTGATGGTGCCGAGTGGATGGGACGCGACATGAAAGTCAATAAGGCCAAGCCTCGCGAAAACCGGGGTGGTTCCTTCAGTGGCGGACGCAACAACAGGGACGGTTTCTCCCGGAGTTACTAATTCCCCCAGGTAAATCAGCCCCTTAGTTAGGTTGGCAGTTTGCCTGTAATGTCCAACACAATTCAATATTAAGAGGGGGGACGAGTAGTTTTGCTCGCCCCCTTTTTTGCAATGGAGCCATGGGTATATCAAGGCACAGGTCATGAATGACCGGAAGACCGAAAAGGTGGGTTCCGCCATTCACCAAACCCTGCATGGTTTGGGTTAAGGTAGGTTGCCAAAAATCGTGTCGTTGGCAACCTCGGATTGCATACTTCTTCCAAATATCCTCGACGCAACTATGTCGTCACCATTGCCAGGGGAGTGCATGAGGAATAGCAGGGCCAAGGGATTGGCATTGCCCAGCTTATTCACCCCCTGCAAAAGCTTGATTACTTATAAAATCTTTATTTTCTTATAGTACTGTCGCTTAGTAGTCAGGGTGAATTTTAGAAATTAGCAGGCAATAAACTTTATCCAAATCAAAAAGTGACGTTCTGCCTTAGAGATAACTACAGGTAATGATTTACGCCTAAAAATCCGAGCTATACAAATATGATTCGGTTTCAAGTTTAGCAACCTGCCCATTTTGTTTCGGAAATCGTCGGCATGAAATCCCTTATTTCTGGTACTATCAGTTCCCTAAGGCGACGCAACAACCCTCCCCAGATTTTGTATAAAGTTGAACTTTTAGACATTACCTGGGCCTCTACTCCAGTTCAATGTGTTGTCGAAAAGGAGATTCAGGTTGAACAGAATCGAGAGCATACTTACTTTGATTTAGATTTGGATTCAAGAATGATTACCATGAACCCGTTGGGTCGTTACCTACTGCGGGTTCAAGCAGTCTATAAAGATGGTGGAGAAGTAAAAATTGATACGGCTTTTCAGGAAGTAGATATCCAGCAACAGAATGAAGTATCCCTGTGGTTTGAGCTTTGAATAACCACAATGTCAATGCGATGACTGTAGGCGGTCTTATCATAGCTCCATGGATTAGATACTTGTTACAGAGCGATCTTTTCTACTCTCCCCGCAGGGCCTGAATAATGTCGATTTGGGTGACTCGCAGGGCTGGCAAAAAGCTGGAGCCAACCCCCACGGCAAAAGCCGCCCCCATAGAAATGGCTGCATCCCGCATGCTGAACTCGTAGGGGGCTTCAAACACGGCGGTGGTGGCCGTTTTCGTCAGAAAGTGAACGGCCACCACGGCAGTTGCTCCGCCCAGCAGGCTGAGCAGGGCGGCTTCGGCAATGAACTGGGCCATGACCTCAAAATCGGTGGCCCCAATGGCGCGGCGCAGGCCAATTTCCCGGGTGCGTTCCATAATGGCGGCAATGGTGATGTTGGCAATGCCCACCCCGCCAATGACCAGGGCCAGGATGCCAACCCCCATCAGTACCCGGATGGAAGATCGCTGCTGCTGCTCTTGTTTGTAGAGATCTTCGACATTGCCCATTACGACAATGTTATAGCCCGGAAATTGCTGCTGCAGGTGCTCAGTAATCGCAGCCTGAACCGTCTCGTATTGGGAAAGGTCCTCAATGGCAATCTGAATTTTGCGAGTCCAGGCATCGAACATGCTGGATTGCAAAACCGTGCCAAAGGTATCCGGCACCCACAGGGTGCCTTTAGGTTCCTCACCTTCACCCTGCTGTTTGCTTTCGATCACCCCTACCACCGTCAACCGGGTGCTATTTACAAAAATGCCGGCACCAATGGGGTTTTCATTTGCAAATAGCTGAGTGACCAGCACATTATCGATAATCGCCACCGGGTGGTAATTATCGAAGTCTGCTTGCTCGAAAAAGCGCCCCTGCAACACCTGGCGACCCGTTGTTTGCTGGTAGTTGGCCGATATGGCAAAGGCCAGAATATCCGATGCCGTCTTACCAAGATGCTGCGCTTGTTGGACAATAAAGAGCTCCTTCACCTGACTAATGCTGGCAATACCCGGAACTGAACGTTCCAGATCCGCAATCACTTCATCGCTCCATGCCACCGCCGGTTTGTCATAGGACAAGTTCTGCGGCGTGACGTAAGGATTATCCCTGGCGTCAATTTGTTCTTGCAGCACAGCGTTGGAAATACTCTGGATATTGAGGGTAGCGTTAACCGCCGTGACCCCCATGAAAATGCCCAGGGCAGTCAGTCCAGAACGAACCCAGTTGCCAGTCAGGTCTTGCAGGGTGTTGAGGCCGAGGTCGAGGGGGGAGAGGGAATCTTTTTTTGCTGATATTAAAAAAATGAGAGGGGAAGAAGTGGATGGTTTTCT
>CAZPYG010000061.1:0-1077 GCA_964590465.1 uncultured bacterium
GCAGGGCTACCTCAGTTCTGAACCGCTGAAAATTCAAAAGGAAGGCGGGTTCGAGCCCGTTGTGTTTTTACTAGCCGATTACGGCTATGACCCCTATGCCTCCACCATCGAAACCCGTCGAGACATTGTAGAGGGTGACCCCGATCTGGTGCAGCGATTTGTCGATGCCTCCATCAAAGGGTGGTACAGCTATTTGAATGGCGATCCGACCCCGGCAAACCAGCTGATTCAGCAGGACAACCCCGAAATGACCGACGAGCAAATAGACTACGGCATTGAAAAAATGAAGGAATACGGCATTGTCGTATCCGGCGAAGCCGAAACCATGGGCATCGGGGCCATGACCGACGAGCGATGGAAATCCTTCTTCAACACCCTGGTAGAGGCCGAAGTCCTCAGCCCTGATATGGATTACACCAGGGCCTTTTCTCTGGAATTCGTGAACCAGGGAACAGCCTTTTACCAACAGGGCACCTGAGCCCCGGATCGGATCCAGGGGTAAGCAACCTCGTCGCCATTGCTGACCGGGATACTTATGGGCCTGCTCCACATTTTCCATGGATGTCAACGGGAATATTGCCTACGACACCGGCTTCATTCTTGAGCCAGGGGCAGCCGACTATACCTGCCCGCCCCCTGCCATCACCAGGGCAACGCTTACGATCAGTATCTTTCTAGCTTGCTTGCCCCGCACCTGGCCAGATGCCCTGACCCGCTTCGACCAGGGCCCCATTCTCAAGGAATACTTCGGTCCAGACTACTGCCAGGTCTACAGCCGCTGCAAATGGGCCAATCCATCGAAGATGAAAAGCTCCACCGGCTTCGCAAAAATCCCAGGCTTGATATTGCGAATGATGAATTTATGGGCTCCCAAGGGGCAAATATTTTCTCGCTTTTTTTAAGTATTTTATGTTTGATCTTTCAGTGGTATGACGGAGATTTTTATTATCAACACTGCCGAAAATACCTAAGACTGTTTGATAAATGACATCAAAAAAGTAAAATCGCTGAGGGAAATTTACGGACGTTTGGAGATCGAACGAAGCGGTCTCTGCATGGACTGCAGCTAGGTTTTGG
>CAZPYG010000061.1:1177-29348 GCA_964590465.1 uncultured bacterium
GGATTTTAAGGCATGGCGGCAGCAATACGTTTCAAACCCCTGCAGTGGACCGCTCTCGGTATAAAAAGAACCTTGACGAATCGAGCTTATACTGAAAGTCCAGAAGGGTTAATCTTTGCCTTACAAGACTGTATAAATCCCATGAAAAGCAAGGAAATGAAAGGCACTCTTGAAACGGGTTTGCTTGGATGTAAGTAGTTGGCATCTAAAGGTTTAGGGAGTCCCCACTCTGATTTAATGCCAACGGTTCAGCCCCCAGCTAGTGAACTAGCGCTTTTTTCGACCTTGTTAGGGAGTACACGATTTGACTATGTCTACCACTGCAAAACAATCAGCGGTTGAATCTCAGGTGGGGGTTTATGAATGCGAAATTACCCTCAAATTTCGCATCATAGAAGAAGAACGGGTAATGCAAAACCGTGACAACCTCCTGGAACTGTTGGTCGATGCTTTTTCCTACGGCAGTGATGAATTTGTTGAGCCGATTCAATCCCGCGTAGACGTGGCCCCAGTTGCCGAAGTCGAAGCCAATCCATTGATGCGACGTCAACTCATTCGCCTGCGCAACTTGCCATTTGAATAAACTTCGTCTTCCCTGGGGGACCGTCAGCCATCAAAATTCCAGTTCCCCTTTTCCCTCAGCTGGAGAACAATCGCGTAGAAATACTTGTGTTGGCTGAGGAGGATATTCGCAACGGTTTTGTTCATGGAGAGGTCCCTAAATTAGGGACCTTTTTTTTGAATCTGCTGGGACCAATTTCATGCAGCTATCGCGCCCCAGAGTCCCCTGACCATCCCATTCAGCTTTTCCGTTAAGGATTCAACTCCACCTGATGCCAGTCATCGTTTCCCTGGTGGCTGTAGCGGGTACGGGTTTGGGGTTCTCCCCGCAGCTCCAGGTGATCTACGGAGGTGGGAACTATGACCCCCATGCAGAATACCTCTGGAGGATGGTGAGGATCAGGGGTAGGGGCTTCAAACCGAGCCCTATGGGCGGTTCGTTGCTGCCCGGGGTGGGGCCAGTAGAACTGCAGCCGCGCCTTGTCCGATAGATCTTCCCAGACCTGTTGACGCCCTTTGAGGAGGGTTTGGTCGGCAGGGTTGCCATCGACCAGAACCATCTTCCCGGCCAGGCGAAACTGTTCCCGGGTTTCGGTAAAGTACCAGCAGACTTCAGCCCGGGGGTGGGTCGCCCCGTCTTCGACCTTCTGGCTGCGCCCATCGCTGACAAACATTAACCCGTTACTGTGGGGAAAGAAACCTCGAAATACCACGGTGCGGTTGCCAGGGCTTCCGTCTGGATGCACCGTTGCCAATTGGAAATAGCGGCTATGGGGTTTACTGCGATTGCGGTGTAAAGCCCGGGAAAGGGCCGGACGCCAGGGGGCCAATTGTTCTGTTTTTGCAACGGATGCAGCAGAATCAGACATACTAAAGGTTGGGGATCACAGTGAAATCAGGTTAAGCCCAGGGAGTAGTTATACCCATTCCAGCTCGAGATCTGGATTTTTTCTAAGCAAAACTCCAGATCTGGACTTGCCCAAGGGTTATATCCTAAACCTGTCTCCCCCTGGCTCTGTTGCAGCTTGCGAGTTTTGCCTCTTTAGTTAGACATTTGACCTGATAAAGGACCTGCAAGAGTAAGCGTATGGTTGTCGCCATTCTGTCGTTAATCATCGGGGGAGGATTACTGCTGGTAGGGGCAGAAACCCTGGTGCGGGGGGCTTCAAAACTGGCCAGACTGTTGGGGATGCCGCCGTTGATTATCGGGTTAACCATAGTGGCCTACGGCACCAGCGCGCCAGAACTGGCTGTTAGCCTGCAATCGACCCTGGGAGGTCAGGGGGATATTGCCCTGGGAAATGTCATCGGCAGCAACATTTTTAATGTGCTTATGATTTTGGGCATTTCTGCCCTGGTAGCTCCTTTGAGGGTGGCCCAACAACTGATTCGTCTGGATGTGCCCATTATGATCGGCATTTCTGGACTGCTTTTTTTCTTTTCCCTGGACCGATCTCTACAGGCTTCAGACGGCATCGTGCTGGTCATTGGCAGCGTCGTTTATACCTTTTTCTTGCTGTATCAGAGTCGTAAAGAAACCGACGTCAATGTTCAGGCGGAGTATGAGTTGGAATATGGCAATAAGAGTACAGCCAGGCTGGCCTGGCTGTACAATTTAGGATTTCTGGTTCTCGGCGCATTGACCCTGATTCTGGGGTCTCGACTGTTTATTTTTGGAGCAATAGACATTGCAGAATCCTTCGGTGTGAGCCAAATTGTGATTGGGTTAACCATCGTTGCCATGGGTACCTCCCTGCCCGAACTGGCGACCTCTATGGTGGCTACCCTCCGTGGGGAACGGGACATTGCCGTTGGCAACGTAGTGGGCAGTAACATCTTCAACCTGCTGACGGTGATCGGGGTTGCCGCTTTGACCTCCAGTGGCGGGTTGACTATCCCTGCAGCGGTGTTGAACTTCGATATTCCGGTCATGGTGGCCGTGGCGGTCGCCTGCATTCCTATTTTCGTCACTGGCAACGAAATTTCCCGCTGGGAAGGGTTTTTATTTGTTGGATACTACGTGGCCTACGCCACCTTTCTGATTTTGAGGGCCGCCTCCCACGAGCATTTGGAAATTTTCAGCCGGGTCATGCTGCTGTTTGTGATTCCCATTACCGTCGTTACCCTGATCATCGTGATGGGCCGTTATTTTCCTCAGCGGCGCCGCAGCGAAACCGCTGACCCTGAGGAAACCTCTACCTTTCCGGGAGATCCCCATGGTCGGTAGGATAATGAAATCCCAATTCTGTTCCCTGGTGGGGTGGTGCACCTGGTGCGACCATCTCCCGGAAGGAACTGGGTTGATGCCCTGCCCCTGTCCAAAACTGTATGGCTATAGCTGTTGATTTCGGTACCAGTAATACGGTAATCGCTCGCTGGAATGCGGCGGCCCAGATCCCTGAGACGTTATCTCTGGCCGGTCTCAGTGTAAGCCTTGGGGATGATCCACCGTTAGTACCCAGTCAGGTTTATATTGAGCGACCCCAAACGACCGGGGTGATTATCGGCCAGGCAGTCCGGGATAGAGGGTTAGATGTGGCCACAGATCCCCGCTTTTTTAGCAACTTTAAGCGGGGAATCGGTGCCCCTCTCCAGGGGTTTTTGCCCGAAATTGAAGGCCAGACCATTACCTTTGAGCAGGTGGGGCAGTGGTTTTTAGAAGTCGTTCTTGACCAGGCCAGGGCCGTCGCCGGGGAGACTGAGAGCCTGGTATTTACGGTCCCGGTGGATAGTTTTGAGGCCTATCGCCTGTGGCTGGGAGAACTGGCTGAGGCGCTCAACTTTAATCAGGTGCGGTTGCTTGACGAGCCCACTGCCGCTGCCCTGGGCTATGGTCTGTCGGGGGACCAGACCCTGCTGGTCCTGGATTTCGGCGGTGGTACCCTAGATTGGTCCCTGGTGGACCTGGCGACTCCGGAAGATCGGCCCCCGCTGGGGTTTATCCTCAAGTGGGGACGTAAAAATATGGCCCGGGACACTGCCCAGTCCGCTAAAACAGCAAAAGTGATTGCCAAGGCGGGGGAAAACCTCGGCGGGGCTGACATCGATAACTGGCTGGTGGACTATTTCCAACAGCAGCAGGGAATTGAAGCCAGCCCGGTGGTGCTGCGCCTGGCAGAACGGCTGAAAATTCAGCTATCCCAGGAACAGCAGGCCCAGGAGGCCTACTTTAACGACGAAACCCTGGAAACCTACGATTTTTCCCTCTCTCGGGACCAGTTTGAGGAAGTTCTGCGGCAGCGGAAGTTTTTTCAGCGGCTCGATAACAGCCTGTCCCAGGTACTGCAGCAAGCGCGCCGCCAGGGGGTAGGTCCGGAAGACATTGACGCGGTGCTGCTGGTGGGAGGCACGGCCCAAATTCCGGCGGTGCAGGCCTGGATTCGGCAACAGTTCCCACCGGAAATCATTAAAGCCGATAAACCGTTTGAGGCCGTGGCCCATGGGGCCCTGCGGCTGGATCAGGGGCTGGAACTGGAGGACTTCTTATACCACAGTTACGGCGTGCGCTATTGGGATCGGCGCAACAACTGCCACGGTTGGCACCCCATCATTAAACAGGGGCAGCCCTACCCCATGGCGAATCCGGTTGAGCTGACCCTGGGGGCCTCCGTCGAAAAGCAGCCCAGCCTTGAACTGGTAATGGGGGAACTGGGAGAAGCGGCTACCCAAACCGAGGTTTATTTTGAGAACGGTCGCCTGGTTACCCGGCAGGTGAATGAAGGCAGCAGTCAGGTCCAACCCCTCAATGACAGTGAGGGAGCCCGCACCATCGCCCAGCTTACCCCCCCCGGATTTCCGGGAACCGACCGCATTCGGGTGTTATTTCGGGTTGATGCTGACCGCCTGCTGCGGATTACGGTGGAAGATATTTTGACCGGGGATACCCTGATGGCCAATCAACCCGTCGTAAAGCTCAGTTGACTGGCCGTTGTCAATGCTCTGCACGGCGGGGTCCTGAAGCAAATGACTACAGCTGCAGCCCCATCGACGGATATTTCTACCTTGAGAGATGGCGGCAGGGGGCCAAATCCGGGTTAAATTAAGCAGTGAGGTCATCCTGAGCATAAATAATGTCTGAAAACGCTGGAAATATCCTACTGGTGGACGATGAGCCGGGCCTGAGGGAAGCCGTGCAGGCTTACCTGGAAGACAGCGGCTTTACCGTGAGGACCGCCAGCAATGCCCAGGAAGGGTGGGATTTGCTGCAGCAGGCAACCCCCGATGTGCTGATTTCCGACATTATGATGCCCCAGGTAGACGGCTATGCCTTCCTGGCCCAGGTGCGGGATGACATTCGATTTAAGGGGTTGCCGGTGCTGTTTTTAACGGCCCGGGGCATGACTAGCGATCGCATCCAGGGCTATAACGCCGGGTGTGATGCCTACCTGTCAAAACCCTTCGACCCTGAAGAACTGGTGGCAGTGGTCAGCAACCTGATGGAACGCCGGGCGGCCCAAACTCCAGATACAGGAGACATTCCCGACATCGCTACCATGGCCCGACAAATTGAAGAAATTAAGGCCATGTTGACCCAGAAGGGCGGCGTGGCCAAAACCCCGTCTGACATTAACATTGACCTCACCCCTCGGGAGAAAAGCGTGCTGGATCTGGTGGCCGAAGGGCTGATGAACAAAGAAATTGCCAGCCGTCTGGATACCAGCGTCCGCAATGTTGAAAAGTACGTGAGTCGGCTATTTAGCAAAACCGGAACCAATAGCCGCACAGAGCTAGTGCGGTTTGCCCTGGAGCATGGGTTGGTAGACTAGGGGGCCTATTGCCAGCCGGTGATGCCACCGATTGCAACGTTTTCCGGGGTGCTACTCCAGGCATACATAGCTCTAAGGGCAGAAAAGCCAAAAAATTGACGGAATAACCTGAATCTACTCAATTAGCGACTTCTATGGTGCTACCCCATGCCCAACCATAGAAAAGCGCAATGTTCCGCTACAGGAGACCCCGATAGCGAATAAACACCAGAATTGCGCCCCAAGATCCAAGGGCCACCTTAAGGGCCACCAGGATATTCAAAATTGGCAAGATACCGCCGCTCAGCAGGGAACCCAATTCTCCCTGGGGCAGCTCAAACCCAATCAGGGTAACCACCGCCAGCACAATGAAAATAAGTACGGAAATCTTTTCCCAGATGGCCGCACCCCAGTGCTGGTACAGTTCTTCCATGCGCTGGGCGGAAGAGGTAATGGCTACCAGGCCAATGGCGGTTCCCCCGGCGACTCCAGCTGCGAACCCGCCCCCGGGGCTGAGGTGCCCTCGGATGGCCAGTTCAATACACACCAGGGCGGCAATGGTGGCTCCCAACCGGGCCAGCACAATCGAGGGATGATCGGTGAACTGATTCACATGGCCCACCGGGGTTTCGTTGGCCATTAAAAACTTGGCCCCCATGATGGCAATGGTGAACACAATCACTTCAAAGATGGTGTCGTAGAGGCGATTGCGAAAAATTATGCCCGCCACCGCATTGGGGACGCCGCTGTCTTGAACCACCATTTCCACAATGGCGAGTTCGGTGCCCTCGGCCATCAGGTTGGGCATGACCAGCATTTTGATGTACAGGGCGATTCCTGCTGCAATGTAAATCCAGGTCATGGGTGTACCTCCTCTGAGGGGGATAGGGCGGGCTTAGAGGCATGAATGGCAGGTAGGGATGACTCCTCGGCAGGCACATAGGTGAGACTGGCCGCCAGGATGGGCAGTTCTGCCTGCATCAGGTCGTACAACCGGCGAATCCGGCTGATGATGCCGTAGGCCGGAAATTCGTCGTAGTCTGGCTTGGGCGATAACTGTTCGTTCGACGCGCAAAACCCGTGGATGTCCCGTTCCTGCAGTCCAGCTTCCATGGCCGCAATATCTGCATAGGGAACTAGCTCCAGACGCATGTGTCGCTTCTTTAGCATGACCCGGAGATGGGCCATGAGTTCCACCAGAGGGGGAGAGGATGGACCGGGGGAATCTTTCAGCTCAGAAACCGTCTCCCCCTCAGGCATTTTTGAACTCAGTTCCCCATGGGCTTCCAGCACCGCCAGATCAGCTTCTAGCACCCCCAGCCGCATATTCAGGGAAGACCGCACCGCTACCGCATAGAGGGTGATCGCCAGCATTGTGCCCACTAAAGCCTCGGTCAGGGCCACATCAGCCGCTCCCAAAACGGCATATACCAGGGCCGCAACGGCCCCCAGAATGCCGCGAATGACCAGGGCATGGTAGGGATTTTTCTGCACGACCACCATCAAAGCTGATAGGGGCAGCAGGGCGGTAATCACGTAAATATAAGCGTCGTCCATCATGTTCTATCACTTGAGCAATAGGCCAACACATACCCCAAAACCGTATTCCAAATGGCCAGGGTGATCAGGGCCAACAGCAGCAGGGGCCACTGGGCGGGAATTTTCAGCAGCAGGCCAAAGACGATGGCCATGGAGCCCAGGGTATCGGCTACCGAAAGGCTGTGGAGCTTAAACAACACTGACCGATGGCCCACCAGGGGGATGGTGCCCCAAAACCAAAACACAATGCCCGCGGCGATGCAGGTGTAGCTGAAAACGTCAATCATAGGGTGTTCATTCGTTTGAGCAGGTGGGCTAGGAGCATCAGGGCGGCGTTACCAACGCTGAGGATGATCACCCCGACCAGGCCGATCATCCAGTCTCCCCGCAGGACGGAAACCACCAGAATCATGATGGAAGTCTTGGAGGCAATGCTGGCAAAAGCGAGCATTTTCTGCCAGATATCTTCGTCCTGAAAGGCTTCGTAGAGAGGAATCAGCAGGGCCAGAATCATCGCAATCAGAATCAGGTTCATGGGCTCCTCCTGGGCTGCACCCGGTGGACTTCGTACCAGCCGTCTTCGTGATATTTAAGCACGATGGTTTTAGGGGTAAACGTGATTAGAAAGATGTCCAGAAAAATCAGACCCGGGGTGCGCTGGGGCTTAACCCGCTCCATGGTGACGTCTTCCCGGGTGTGGGGGTGCACCATAATTTCCAGGGCTTCTTTGTAGGCCTGGGGCACCGCCACCAGGGTTTCCCCCAGGGCGCGCATCCAGTCCCGGAGGGCACCCCGGCGGCTGTAGCCCTGGGGCAGCAGTAGGGTCACGCAGACCCCGATGATAATGTTGGCCGGACTCAGATCCGCCGTCAGCAGGAACCAGATTGTCAATCGCAGCAGTACGTTGAGGAATCCAATCATGCCAGCACCATCCAGAACAACATCATCAGCATCAGGGTCATGCCGCCAATCAGGTGCTCAAACTGTTCTACCATGCGGGGCAGTTTGAGGGCCGTGCGCTGGAAAATTAGCAGATAAGCCAGCCAGCCCAGGGCAATGGTCGCCAGAGGTTTAGCGATATTGGCCAGGCTGTAAGCTTCGTAGTAGACCACGTTAGCAACGAACAACCCCGCCAGCAGTAGCCCCACCGCCGGCCAGAAGCCAGGTTTCATGGGTTTGGATTGATCGCTGCCAAAGGGCACGAAAATAAACTTGGCGAAGGAAATGGCGGTGCCCAGGGCGGCCAGGTTCATGCCAATGACCTGCCAGGGCAGCAGGTTTTTCATGGTCAGTACCTTAGCCCCAAAGCCCGAAAGCAGGGGAAACCCCGAAATTGAAAAGCTGGCGATAACCAGGGCGATCCACAGGGGAGTTTGGATCGGGATGTGCTTTAGCTCTTTCAGGTTGCGGGTAGGCAGGGATCCGGCAATCAGAAATAGGGAAGATTTCACTAAACCGTGGGTGAGGGCGTAAAAGCCTCCCACTTCCGGAGCCGCCAGAATAAACCCCAGCTGGGAAATGGTGTGGAAGGCCAGCATCCGCTTGGCGTCTTTCTCAAAGACGGCATAGCCCACCCCCAGCAGGGCCGTACCGACCCCAAAAATCCGCACGATGGGATCAATGGAATCCAGCATCAGGGCAAGCCGGGCCATGGGGAAGACCCCCGCCTTCACCACCACCCCCGACAACATGGCAGAAACGGGGGTTTCCGACTCGGAATGGGTCAGGGGCAGCCACAGACCGGAGGCAAAGATGCCGCCTTTGGTCAGCAGCCCCAGAAAGATCAGGGCCGTCGCTTCCGGCGGGGAGTTTTCTAACCCGGCAAAGCTGAAGGAGTTATTCGCCTGGTACACCAGGGCCGTGCCCACCAGGTAGAACAGCATGGCGGTATTGCTGACAAACAGGTAGCGCAGGGCCACCCAAATGGAACGGTCGGTGCGGGGATAGGCAATCAGCAGAAAAGCAGCAATGCTGATGACTTCCAGGGCCACATATAAACTGAGGAAGTCAGCACAGATGAAGGTGGCGTTGACGCTGCCGTGGAGCATCATCAACTGGGTGTAGAAAAAGGCTGATTTACCACTGCTCCAGCAGTACAGGAGGACGGCTGCCGTGACGATACCGTTGGTAAGGATGAAAAATCCGCTCAGGGGGTCGAGGGAAAGGGTGACCCCGAAGCTGTTGAGCAGTTCCAGGGTGAGGGGGGTCTGGTCCAGGATAAGCTTGAGGCCATAGGCGAAGGAGGCGATCGCAACCGCCATTCCCAGCATCCGATCCAACCGGGGCAGTAAATAGATAGTTAGCCCCAGCAAAAACGGCAGGGCCATCCAAATCATGGTGAGGGTGATCAGGGTTTGTGGCTCTGTCATGGGGTGTGACTCTTCTCGATTTCGCTGTATTCCAGGGTGGGGTTATCGCGGGCCAGCTTCATCACACCGACCAGCATCAGAGCTTGGATAGAAAAGCCAATAACAATGGCAGTCAGAATCACCGCCTGGGGTACCGGGTCGGCATAGGGGCCGGGATTACCCTCCGTCAGGATGGGGGTAAAAACTCCTTTCCGGGACGCCACCAGTACGTAATAGGCCACAACGCCTGTACTCATGACATCCATGGCAATGATTTTCATCATCAAGTTACCCTTGAGGATGATGCCGAAAAAGCCCAGCAGGATGGTGGCAAAAATAAACGCTTCTAACACAGCACAGGTCACTCGAGAACAAGGTCAAACATAGGCGGTGCCCCGAAAGATATCTCCCTTTGGGGCGATTGGGCGAATCAGTTATCTATGGCATAGTACTGCCTACTATAGACTAATGACAATGATAGGTGAAGAAAGGATAGTCTTTTGATAATACTTCATCCTTCGTCACTTTAGAAACCCTTATGTTGCATAACTCTTCCCCGGCTACCGGTCCATCTCCATCCACCCTATGCATTGATATTGATAAAGTTCCATCTGGAAACCATGCCGAATTGCCGTAGTCTATTAGCAGATAAGCGACTTTGGGAGGTTTGAGCGATGGGCACGGTGGCCGGGGCAAGCAGCTACGAAACCAGCGGTTATATTGGGGCCGCCATTGTGGGTACCAGCATTACGTTGTCGTTTAAAGGGTTTGAAACAAGTTCTACCGCAGCAGCCCTGGAAGCCTATTTGACCATCAACGGCAAGATGGAGAAGCGCCACATTGACCTTGGACCATTGCCGGCAACCAGCGGGGCATTTGATCTGTCAGTCCCCGACGGCACCGACATCAGTCTTTTCAATACGGTGGTGATTCGGGAAGCCGGCAGCGAAACCACCATTGGCACGGCATCGGTGCCCTAACCCCAAAGACTGGATTACATCCAGCGCTGTCTTTGGCTTTGCAACCACCGGACCAGTTCCTCGGGCTGAAAGCTTTTAGCCCCATCGGCAGGCAGCCGATGGCTGAATTTTTGGGGGGTGTTAAAGGTCTGAAAGATGTAGCTGCACTCGATGTCTTCGAGGTTGGTAAATCCCTTCAGGTTCCAATCTTCTACACAGGCCCCGGTGAGGATCGCCCCGGTTAGATCGACATCCAGAATTTGCACCCCCCGCAGGTTGGCATGGCTGAGGTCGGCGTAGCCTAAATAGGACAGCCGCAGGTAGCCCACATCGAGGTTGGCATGGCTGAGATTGGCGTGGCCCAGGCTACTTTGATTCAGGTAAACCGCCGTCAGATTAGCCGCACTGAGATTTGCCCGGCTCAGGTTGGCTTGGTCCAAGTCCGCCACATTCAGGCTAGCTTCGCTCAGGTTGGCCGCGGACAGGTCTGCAGCGATCAGCTTGGCGTAGCGAATGTCGGCTCCGCAAAAATCTGTAAACCTACAGTTGGTGGCGCTGAGGTCAGCGGAGTTGAGGTTGGCATGGCTTAAATTGGCATAGGTGAGGGTGGCGTAGCGGAGGTCAGTCTGGCTCAGATTCGTGCCGCTCAAGTTAGCGTAACTCAGGTCGATGGACTGGAGGTCTAAAGAACGTAGATCAACGTCGATATCTGGAAAATGTTTTCGCCAGGTGTTCCAAATTCTGACGCCTTGCTTTAATAAAGCACCATGCTCAGCATTTGCCATAAAGTACCATTGCCTCAAACTGCCTCTCAAAGCTGCACCCGGTAAAGCAACTTAGACTTTATTCTTCGGTAGCATCGCCGCTAGCAGGGCGGTCTGTAAAGGCCCAATGGCTAGAAATTGACAGCCCATCACTGCTGAGATTCCCGGCAGAGGCGTCAGGGGTTCCAAGCTGGCGACGCCGTTCGGCATTGAACCGTTCCACTTCGGCGTTGAGTTCCTCCGCCATGGCCCAGGCGGGTTTAGACGGTTTGGGAGATTGTCGCATAATATTCCATTTGAAGCTGACCTGCTGAATCATCAGTCGTTTATCAGCCAGGCTGAGGTCCGTATTGATATTGAATTCCACCTGGTTTTTAAGAATGGCCCCCAGGGCGTTTTCAATCAGACTTTCGCTGACGGCTTCGGCCGTGGGGGCAAACTTTTCCACATAGGCGGTTACGGTTTCGCTGACGGCGGCTTCGGTATCTTTTTGACTGAATACCTTGGCTAACTCCTGGGCTAAGGTCAGGGATGTGGCGGTAACGCCGGTTGATAGAGCCGAGCCGGAAGTAAAGATCTGGACCATTTGCTCTGCCAGGCCGATGACTTCTGGTTTGGTCGCCTGCCCCGATTTAACCATGGGGGCAACGGCAACTACCATGTCCCGCACCAGGTCAGTGGTGACCTGGGGGTCATACTGCTGAAGATAGGCGTTTAGGACACTTTCCACGTCCTGTTCTAGACTTTGCCGCCACCGGTAGGCCTGCTCTGCCAGGGCCGGTTTGGATCGATCCAAAATAGCTTCACCGATGGCATCACTGTTGAAGGCCGATTTCACCGTCTGAATAATCGGGTCGATTTGCCCTGGGGGTAGTGCCTGATTAGCCCCGTGGGTTTTAACATTTAGCAGGGAACCAATGACAGATTCAAGCGGGGTGGAGATCTCTGGCAGTTCATACCGGCTTGCGTAGACCGTTAGACCGGCCAGAACTTCTTGAACTAGGGCATCGTTAGCCATGACCTTAGGGGTTGTGAGGTGGTTTGCCATAATTTTGGTCGGTAAGCTCAGATTCCAGACTTAATTGGGACAAACTTTAATCAAGCCCGACTTTAGCTGCAGAGGATGATGGCCCTATGGCACGAGTTTGTATTGCGGCAGGATCTAAAATTGCGGCGGATGCCGGGGCTGCCATGGCTCAGCAGGGCGGTAATGCGGTAGATGCTGCCCTGGCAGCAGCGCTAGTTTCCATGACCACTGATTTGGGCGTCATGGCTCCCGGTGCCAGTGGGTTTATCACCATTTGGCCCGCCGACCAAGAACCCGTGGTCATTGATGCCTACGCCGCCATGCCGGGAAAGGGGTTGGTAGCTCCCCGCCTGGGCCAGGGGACCTTTACCGCCACCTTTGACTACGGCGGCCCCATGAGCAATGTAGTTGGCTACGGATCCATTGCGACCCCAGGAATTTTCGCTGGATTGGCATCAGCGGCCGAACAGTATGGAGCCCTCCCCTGGCAGGATATTTTTTCCCCCGCCATCGCCTGGGCGGAACGGGGGTTTCCCCTGGCTGGTGGAGCAGCAGAATACCTGAGCTATACCCATGCAGCAATTTTTAGCTGGCATCCCGACAGCTACCGCGCCCTGCACCACGATGATGGAAGTTTGCTGCAAAGGGGGGAAGTCGTTCATATTCCGGGACTGGCGAACAGTCTGCGGCTGATTGCGAATCAGGGAGCGGAGGTTTTCTATCGAGGTGAAATTGGCCAGCGCATGGCCCAGGAAATACAGGCGAATGAAGGACTCCTGACCCTGGAGGATTTGGCTACCTACGCCGCTGTTCATCGTCAACCGATTCAGTTCCAGCTGGGGGAATGGCAGGTGGCAACCAATCCATCCCCGGCCATTGGCGGAGCCTGTCTGGCGGCCATGCTGTTGTTATTAGATCAGCTGCCCCACCCCGAGGCAGAAAGCGCCTCAAATCTCCAACTCATTGAGGTCCAGCGGGCGGTGCTGGCCTACCGCAGCCAAGCCCTGGATGGCCTGGAGGACAATGCCGCGGCCATCCGCCACCTGCTAGAACTGGCCAGCCAGGGGAACCGCCTGGGGCTAATCAAATCCCCTTCCACCATCCACATCTCAGCGGTTGATCGGGATGGCCTGGCCTGCAGCATCAGCGCTTC
Organism: uncultured bacterium; assembly: GCA_964590465.1. Classification (GTDB taxonomy): domain Bacteria; phylum Cyanobacteriota; class Cyanobacteriia; order Phormidesmidales; family Phormidesmidaceae; genus CAZPYG01. Next base: position 14,274 of record CAZPYG010000061.1, read on the forward strand.
AGCAGGATATGGCTCTGGGGCCATGGTTTCCGGAACTGGGCTGTGGCTTAACAATTCCCTGGGGGAAATCGACCTGCATCCCCAGGGCGTAACCAACCTGCCCCCCGGCAGTCGATTGGCGTCCAACATGGCCCCCACCGTAGCCCGTCGGTCAGACGGAGCTCTACTGGCCATTGGCTCCCCCGGAGCCTCTCGCATCACCACGGCGATGGCCCAGGTGATCCACAACTTTATGCATAAATCCATGGACTTAGGGGCTGCCATCGCCGCCCCCCGTCTGCATGTGGAATTCATCGATGAAGTCCTGCGGTTAGCCTTCGAGCCTGGTTTAGACCTGCCCAATCTGAAAGACTTCACGGTCTACCCTTTCCCAGGTCCCTCCATGTACTTTGGTGGAGTACAGGCGGCGCTTTGGCAACCCCAAGGTGGCCTCCTGGCGGCGGCTGACGCCCGTCGGGGAGGGGCAACGGCTGCAGGTTAAAGAGCTTTGTCCTGGTCTCTATTGCCACCCATCCAAATCCTGCAGCCAGTTCTGGGTCAGCATGAGCCACTGATCACGGCGGCGTTCGAAGTCGGCGGCAACCCAGATCAGGGCGATGCCCACCAGGATGCCGACGACCCATTTGATGAAGGGGTAGTCGGCGTTGAGCAGAATGAGTTGGTTAAGGGCGTTGAGGACAAACACGGCGGTGCCGGCATAGAGGAAGGCACGGGTACGGAAGCAAAGCCCGGCGGCAATTGCCCCCAGGGCCAGGGCCCCAACCGGTAGACCGGTCCATCGGTCTGAGAATAGGGCCGTGAATAGGATCACCCCTGCCGCTATCAGCCGTAGCCAGTGACGCGCCCCTTTAGCATTGGGGCGGCTCAGGGAGGGATCAACCTGGGCGATATAGAGGATTGCCAACCCCAGGGGCAGAACAAAAGCCAGGGTGTCCTGAATGGTTTGCTGCCCTAGCCAGACCCAAATGGCCCAGACGATGCAGGCGGCAGACAGGTAGGAGACCTGGATGCGGCCACTGTGCCAGGCCAGCCAGCCGTAAAACCCGGCCAGAATCCAGAGGGTGGGAATGTGGTCAAATCCTGCGGTTAGCACGGTAATGGCCAGGGGCACGACCACTGCCATCACCCGCCAGGGCCGCTGGGGCCAGCCCTGGGGGGACCAGGGAAGCCAGTAAATCGGTACGGCGAGGGCGCAGGCAACGACTCCCCACCAGGCATCTAGAACCTGTAAGGCAGGAAAGGTAAAGCGCAGGATGGCGAACCAGCCGACCAGTTCCACCAGGCCAGCGTAGACCCAGGCGGATTTGAGATCGGTTTGGTTGCCAATGCGGCCCTGGAGGAGGGCGTAGAGCAGGAGGGCGGCGGCGATGGCAAGCCCCACCCACGACAAATCCGCATCCATGAAAGGCCGGGTGATGCCCACCCCCAGCATCAGCAAGCTGCCGATGAGCCAGTGGATATGGGCGGCCCAGATCAGATCCGAGGGCGGCAGTTGTAGATGACGTTCGAGTCGATTCGCCGTCAGTCGGTACACCGCCATGATCAGAGCTGCAACTCCTGCCAGAATAATCACCCCATTCACCGGAGAGCCGCCGTCGGTCTGGAGCAGCTGGTAGATCACCAGTTCGTACCAACCGATAGAAAGGCCCAGGAGAGCGAGCCATCGCCATGGGGCCTGCTGGTTTCTGCGCCCCACTTCCAGCAGCAGCAGGGCGGCACCGACCACCAGCCAACCGGTCCAGGCGGTGGCGGTGGTGCTGCGGAGGGCTAAGGCCAGGATGGCATAAGCCAGGGTGAGGGTATGCAGGGGAGGGACTAAGGTAGGACGGGATCGCTGGAGCACCGCCGCCAGGATCAGAGCAACTACCCCCAACCCCAGGGTCGGCAAGGCCAGATTCACCGCTGCTGGTTCTTGCCAGGCGATGATTTGAGCGACAAGCAGTTCGACTCCCCAACCCCATAGATAAACGGGGGTGGACTGCGCCTGTCCCCCATAGCGAAACCCCAGAACCAGTAAAAAGCTGATTTGGGCGATGGCATAGGAAACGTCAGGCTCCCCAAGGCCAGCGAAAAGCAAGCCCAGGGCGATGGACATAAATACCAGCAGCCCCACGGCCAGTAAGTGGCCCCAGGCGTTGGCCGCGTTCCTATAGAAAGAAGCTAACGGAGCAGAGGAATTCTCCCCGTTGGCGGCTGGTAGCCAGCGCCAGATCATCCACAAAGCCGCGATCAGACCGACGGTGACCACACACCAGTCTGCGGCAAGGTTAGGGTAGCCGGGCACCCAATCCTGCCAAACGCAGACGACGAAGCCCAGGCCGAGGGCGATGGCCATGAAGGCGACCCAGGGACGGTGATAGCGTGAGCTGTTGGCTAAGGTGAGAGCCGTTGCCGCGCCCAGCCCCACCAGTCGGGGCCAGGGCATGCCCAGGGTGAGGGGAATGGCCATGGCCGTGGCGATCAGGCTGACCCGGTGGCGACCAATTAGGGTCAGGGTTAGGGGAATCAGGAATCCGACCCAGCCCAGGGAGGACTGGAAGTTAGTGTCAATCAGCTGGCTTAAGATCAGGAAATAGGATAGGCCGGAGAGCCCATAGCCATACAGACCGGCGGTTTTACCCCAGGGGTGGGGAAGCCGTTTGCTCAGCACCAGCCAGACCATGGCCAGAGCCGTCATCACCACTATCCAGCCAGGGGCTGACAGGGTCGGCCAGAGGTAGTCGATGGTGACGATCAGGGTGATCAGGGTGAGCCCGTTGCAGAGGAAAATTCGCCATTGCCCAGGGGGGGTTCTGCGCCCGGTGCCGACCAGGGCGGTAATGGTGGAGGCCATCAGGTGGACCATCAGCACGGGGGGGCTGAAGAGGCTGAAACATGTCAGGACAACATTTGAACCCAGGGCGATACCGTCGCTGCATCGGCCCAGGTTGGTCTGTCCCCGCCGCAGATACCCGTCGGCCAGGGCGACCATGGCGACGACATAGGGGAACAGGGAGAGCCCCAGCAGGGCAATATCCTCGCCGCCACGGGTGCTGGCCCAGGCGGAGAGGGGTGCCATGGTGAGGTCGCGAACAGCGGCGGGGAGCAGCTGCCAGCCGACAAAGGCGAGCTGGACTGCAATCCCATACCCCACCAGCAGATCCCGCCTGCGCCCCAGCTTCTGTAGGGCCTGCAGCCGCAGCGCCAATCCCAGCACACTGACTCCAAAGGCCTGGAATCGGAAATCATCAATGGCAATCAGCCAGCCCCACCACAGCAACCCTCGCCCCAGCCAGATGCTTCCTCTGGGGGCCGTTCCCATGGCAGAAGTTTCCCCTCGGGGTTGTCCCAGTCGTTTCTGACCCAGCCAGACCCAGGTTGCCCCGTACAGGCCGAAGGCGAGACCCATCTGTCCCCAGCTGTCCCCAGGGAGTACGGAAAGACCGCGCAGTAATAGCAGGCCCAGGGCAAAAAACACCGCCAGGGTAGACCAGTGACTGGGGCGATGGGGAGAAGTTGGAGGTGTCCCGGGGGTGCCAGTGAGGAGGGTGGCGATGGCGCTGCCCAACACCCCGACGTAAACCGCCAGCACTGGTATTGCCGACCATGCCCAGCCGAAATGGAGAAAGGATAAGCCCAGGGCATTGACCCGTTTGATCGCCGGAGTCTGCTGGCTCCCCATCACCTGCAGGGCCGCCAGGGTTAGCGCCACCACCGCCATGGCGGCGACCAGGAATCCTCCGGTGGCGGTCCAAACTCCCAGACCGTCGATGGCCCAGCAGTTGAGGGGGACCAGCAGCAGGGTGATCATCTGCAGAGTGCGGGACGTGAGCTGCAGGTGTTCCTTGCGGCTGCTCCCCAGGCCAATGCCCCAGAACACCAGGGTGTAGGTCAGCAGCACCAGATATTGCCCCACCGCACTGAATCTGGCCCACTGGGTGGCGGCCAGCACCGCTGAGGACAGGACAACCAGAAACACGCCTAAACCGAGCAGCCAAACCACGCTCAGTTCGCTCATCAAGCGGTTTAACCCCAGGCTGATGGGCCGAGTTGGAGGGGGAGACTCCAGGGTTTGGCCTGACCCATCGGTGGGAGGATTAGATCGGGATTGGGATCCAGGGGATCGCTGGACGGGGGCAGGGGAAGAGGTCTCTGGAGAAGAGGCTGACTCTTCTGCCTCGGGCAAGAAATCAGAAACGGACGAGGCCTCTGCGGCGAGGGAGGCTCGGGCTGCGTTGAAGGGATTGGTGAGAGGCGGCGGCGGGGAGAGGGAAGCGGGAAGGGCAGGGGAATCGGCGGAGGTCAGCTCGGGGGCGGCGGCGGCTGGGGCCGATGCAATCACCGGGGGAAGTTCGCAGGTTAGGTTTTCCTGGCAGAGGGTGCGGACCTGGTGATGGGAAATGAGCCCAAGCTTCAGCCATTGGTCCAGCCCTTCCAGCAGCCCTGGCTGATCGGGCGACAGCGCAATTTCCAGGTGAATTGTGGGATCCTGACCTTCAGCCATAGGCACCCCAAGGAATAAATCTCCCCTGAATCATAGCTCTATGCTTTAGACCTGCTGAGACAACGGTCTGGTTACTGTCGTGGGAGCGCCCCCATCTCGCTATTTCAGGCCCTGCCGAGGGGAAAGGATGGGTTTAGGGCCTCCAGGCTGGCGGGAAGCTTGCCTGGAGACCCTAACTTTAAGGATTAGAGGACTCTTGTTTGGCCAGGGAGGCTCGATAGACGGCTTTGAGATCCGCCATGATGGCTGCCTGGGCTGAGGTGTCGCCAAATTTTTGGGCCAGGATCAGGTGACGTTTCAGATACTTAATGGCTTTTGCATAATCCCCGAGTTCCAGACTGGCATTGGTCAGCTGTTGTAGCACTCTGCGTAGAGTGTAGTTATCGGGGGCACCCTGTTTACCATTGGCACTGAAGTTTAAGAAAGCGTCGAAGCATTGAATGGCCTGGTCGTGCTGTCGCAGATACTGGTAGGTGTTGCCCAGGTTTTGCAAAATTTGCAGCTGAACCGTGGTGTTTCCCAGGGCTTGGGCAAGAAGCAGAGAGGCTTCATACAGGGTGGCCGCCTGGCGAGACAGTCCTTTTGCCCGATAGATCATGGCCAGATTGTTGAGAGAGCGCATTTCGCTGGGGCGATCTCCAGTTTTTTTGGCCAGCCTCAGGCTTTGCCCCATGTATTCTAAGGCTCTGATTTGGTCCCCCAGGTGCCGATAGCTATTGCCCAAATGCTCATAGGACCTCTGGATCAACTCCTGGTGCTGAATATCCTGGGATAACTTCAGGCATTGTCGGCCATAGTCGGCGGCCCACAAATAGTCGGCGACGCGGTAGTACAGGGTGGCCAGAATTAGCAGCACCCTGGCTTCCCGCTCTTGATCCACCAGGTTGCGGTAGCTGTGCAGGGCCTGCTGCAGGAGTGCCAGGGCCGGCGTATACTGCCCCTGGCGTAGGTGGGCCAGGCCCTGGCGCAACCACTGGGATGCCTCGGCGGCCAAGCACTGCCGGTGGTGGTCAGAAGCTTTTTCAGCGAAAACCCACTCCGATGCTGAAGTGGCTGTGGTGTCATTCGCATCGTCAAGATCTGAAAAATAGGTGGGAATGGATGGGTGAATCATGGCAAGCAATCGCCCAAGGGTAGCGATAATGGCGGCGGGGCTAAAGGAGTTCTGGCCTATGGAAAATTTAAGTTTGAGACGGGGTCAGGTTAACCCGGGGGCTGAGGAAGTACTTAACCCTTCCAAGGTTTTCTGGGTAGATGTCGATTGAGGGCACTGATCTGCCCAATCCAGCTCGAGATCTGGAGTTTTCTTTAAGGCAAAACTCCAATTCTGGTCTTGGACAGGGTTTAGATCAGTAATCAAGCTTGTCTTTATCGTAAGTTTATGGTTTTACTGGTTACCACCGTAGAAACACCTCATCTGGGAACCGGCCTGGATCGAGCCCCGCTGTTGAATTTGCTGATTTCTTTTCGAAACCCCAAGGCAAGCAGCATTGCCGCTACCCTAGTAAGGGTTTACTTGAGACGTTTTCCTGATCATTGCTTGAATTGTGGTTCACACTCCCTTCACGGACGAAACATTGTTGTTTGAGCCCGCTGCGGCCCATAGCCAGGCTCTGTCGGTGATTTTTGCCTTTCCGAATGACTATAGTGTTGGCATTACCAGCCTTGGCTATCAAGTGGTGTGGGCAACTTTGGCCAGTCGGGCCGATGTGGATGTCGCCAGACTCTTTACCGACTGCCACGAACCTCTCCCCCCTTGCCCTGATTTGCTGGGTTTTTCCCTGTCTTGGGAGTTGGACTATCGCAACATCCTGGCCCTGCTGGAATCGTTAGATATTCCTCGCCGCGCTTCAGACCGGGGCAGGGAGCATCCCCTGGTTTTTGGCGGGGGTCCAGTGCTAACGGCCAATCCGGAACCCTTTGCTGACTTTTTTGATGTGATTTTGCTGGGGGACGGGGAGCATCTGCTGGACAGTTTTATGGACCGCATGGCCGAAGTCGCCGGGGCCGATCGGACCACCCGCCTGAGGGAACTGGCTCAAGTTCCGGGGGTGTATGTCCCTGCCCTCTACCAGGTGACCTATGCCGGGGCCGAAGACGACATTGCCAGCATTACCCCCATTGACGCTGATGTTCCCCCGGTGGTGCAGAAGCAAACCTATCGCGGCAATGTGCTGTCGACATCGACCGTGGTGACGGAACGGGCCGCCTGGGAAAACATTTACATGGTAGAGGTGGTGCGGAGCTGCCCGGAAATGTGCCGATTCTGCCTGGCCAGTTACCTGACCCTGCCCTTTCGGACCGCTCCCCTGGAAGGCGCCCTAATGCCGGCCATTGAGAAGGGCCTGGCCGTAACGAATCGCCTCGGGTTGTTGGGGGCTTCAGTGACCCAGCATCCCGAATTTGAGGCCCTGTTAGACCATTTAAATCAGCCCCGGTTTGATGCCATGCGGCTGAGCATTGCTTCGGTACGCACCAATACCGTCAACCAAAAGCTGGCGGCAACCCTGACTCGCCATGGCACCCGGTCAATCACCATTGCGGTTGAAAGCGGATCTGAGCGGGTGCGGCGCATTGTGAACAAGAAGCTGGCGACCGATGACATCCTGCAGGCGGCTGTCAATGCTAAGGCCGGGGGCCTCAGCGCCATGAAGCTTTACGCCATGGCCGGCGTGCCGGGGGAAACCACGGCAGACTTAGATGGGACGGTGGCAATGATGAAGCAGCTCAAAAAAGCTGCCCCAGGGTTACGGCTGACCCTGGGCTGTAGCACTTTTGTGCCTAAGGCCCATACTCCGTTTCAGTGGTACGGGGTCAACCCTGAGGCAGAGAAACGCCTTAAGCATTTGCAAAAGCACCTCCGCCCCCAGGGGATTGATTTTCGACCTGAAAGCTACAACTGGTCGGTGATTCAAACCCTCATTTCCCGAGGGGATCGGCGGCTGTCAACGCTGCTGGAACAAACCCGCCACTACGGTGATTCCCTGGGCAGCTACAAACGAGCCTTTAAGGAATTAAAGGGTCAGCTGCCGCCCCTGGACTACTACGTTCACACAGACTGGTCTACGGATCAGATTCTTCCCTGGGACCATCTGGCCGGACCTTTGCCAAAATCGACCCTGATCGGCCATCTCAAGACGGCCCAAACCGCTATGGAAGAGGGTTTGCCGGCGGTTGCCGCTAAAAATTGAGCCCTTACGGATGCACCATCAGCGGATTTAGGTAATCTTTGGGTTAAGTTTTGGAGTGATAAAAATGTTCCAGTTTATGACCCTACCGGATGGGATCCTTCCGCCCGTTGCGCCCTATTCCCATGCGGTCAGGGCTGGGGATTTTTTGTTTGTGACCGGGCAGTTAGCGGAAGACCCATCCACGGGAACGGTCATCAGAGGCCCGATTGAGGAGCAAACCCACCGGGTCATGGAAAACCTGCAGCTGGTGCTGGACCATGGCGGTAGTGGGTTTGGGAAGGTGGTGATGGCGCGAGTTTTTGTGACGGATTTCCGTTACTACGAAACCGTCAACCAAATCTACCAGAGCTACTTCGGTGATGGCCCCCAACCCTGCCGTACCACCGTCGGAGTGACGGCCCTGGCGGGCTACGGAGACGTTGAAATTGACTTGATTGCCTACTGCGGAGAGTAGGTACCGGCAGCAACAATGTGGGATATTGGGGCTCTGGAACTGGGCCCGTCTGGAGTAATTTCCTACTCCAGACTCAGCCGAATCGTTACAGTTCTGTTTAGGATGGAATCTTAGTGCCTCCTGTTTGTTGATTCGCTGACTAACCCATGGATTCCCGCCCCGACATTCTCTTTTTAGTGCTCGATACCCAACGGGCTGACCGGCTCTCATGCTACGGCTATGGGCAGCCTACCTCGCCGAACCTGGACGAGATCGCAGCCGACGCGACGCTCTTCACCCAGGCGGTGGCGGCGGCCCAGTGGACCGTGCCGTCCCACGCTTCCATGTTTACGGGGTTATACCCTTCCGAGCACACCATGGTGCAGTCCTACTCGGTGCTGCCGAAGGATATGCCTACCCTGGCAGAGCGGCTCCAGGCTAGCGGTTACTATACGGCTGGATTTTGCAATAATCCCCTGGTAGGGGTGATCAACAATGGGTTGCGGCGAGGCTTTGACAGCTTCTTAAACTACAGTGGTCTGCTGACCTCAAAACCCAACCAGGCGGGCAACCACCCCGGCCTGATTGGGCGTTACCGCCAGTGGTTTAAGCGGCAGATTGCCGGAGTGCTGAACCGCATTCAGGATGCTTTTGCCCGGTCAGATGCCCTACTGGCGCTGTCCTTCACACCGTTAATGGTGCCCCTGTGGCAGACGGCCCTGAGCTTTAAGGGGAATACCGGCAAGTCTCTGGAGGATACGGCCAACCTATTCATCCACCGCAGGGGGGTTCAGGCCGATCAGCCGGTGTTTGCCTTTGTGAATCTGATGGGCACCCACATGCCGTACCATCCGCCCCGCAGCTATATCGAAAAATTTGCCCCCCACCTGCTGGCAGATCGAGAAGCCCAGAACTTTTTGCAGCGGTTCAATGGGGATGTGTACGGCTGGCTTGCCCCCCTCACCGGAGCCCTGGACGAGCACCAGAAGCAGACCCTGGATGGCATGTACGATGCCGAAGTGGCCTACCAGGATGCCATGCTGGGTAAGTTCTTTGAGCGGTTGAAGCAGTCCGGACGCCTCGACAATACCCTGGTCATCATCTGCGCCGACCATGGGGAACACCTGGGCGAAAAACAATTCATGGGCCACAGCCTGTCTATTTACAATGAGCTGATTCACGTACCGCTGATTATTCGAGATCCTGCCAATCGGTTCCAGCAGGGTTCAACGGTGGATACGGTCGTATCGACCCGCCGACTGTTCCACACGGTTCTGGCAGCGGCAGAGATTGCCAATGATAAGGAACTGGAGTTGAGCCTGGCCAACAGCACCCAGAACGCCAAAGAGCAGGACTATGTTTTTGCGGAAGCTATTCCTCCCCAAAATGTGGTCAACCTGATGCAGAAGCGCCAACCCGAGTTGGTCAAAACCAAGGGGTGCGATCGCGTCCGCCGCGCCGTGTGGATGGGTCGCCATAAGCTGATCGAAACCGAGGGTTCCGCCGCCGAACTCTACGACGTGCTGGAGGACCCCACCGAAGCCCTCGACCTCAGCGCCATCCTGCCGGAAAATGTGGAGGTGCTCCAGGACTGTCTGCAGGCGTTTGCGGATCGTTCCGATGGGCAACTCAATCAGTCCACCGCCATCCGGGCTTCCGACTACGACGATCCTGAAGTGCGCCGCCGCTTAGAAGAACTGGGGTATCTGGAAGATTAGGTATGGTCAGCAGTTCCCATGTTCCTGCTGAACGCAAAAGGCTCAGCATGGGTGATCATAACCGGGGAGGCCATGCAGAACTACTGCTGGGTATGATTGCGAGTCAGGACTGGTTGGAATGAATTGCTCTTCGAGTGCTAACGTTCAGGGATATCAATATCCCCATCGACAGTCATGATCGGGTTGTTTGGAGAACAGCCCAGGCAAATCGAAGCATGATTAGAATAATTGAGTTACCTAAAAATTCGCTGTTTGCTCCTCTCCTATGTATCCCCCAGTAGATCCCATCATCTTTGAAATTGGCCCCTTTGCCCTGCGCTGGTACGGGCTGCTGATGCTGGCGGCTATCCTCACCGCCGCTACCATTGCAGGACGCTACGTGGCCCGGAAAGGGGAGAACCCGGACAACCTCTGGGATATGCTGTTCTGGATCCTGATTCCAGGCTTCATTGGGGCCCGGCTCTACTATGTGTTCATTCAGTCTCCCCGAGGACCGGAAGGGATTGGGTACTACCTGGCGAACCCCGGTAAGATTCTGCAGATTTGGGGCGGCGGCATCCACATTTTTGGGGGATTTATTTTTGGGGCCATCGCCCTGCTCATTTTCAGCAAGATTCGTCGGCTCAATCCTCTCCCCTACCTGGATGGCATTGCGTTAGGACTGCCCCTGGCTCAGGCCATTGGTCGCTGGGGTAATTTCATCAACCAGGAACTGTATGGCCCTCCAACTACCCTGCCCTGGGGGTTACGGATTGATGCGGCCCACCGCATTGCTCCCTATAACGATCTGGCCCAGTATCCTGAATCCACCCGATTACATCCCCTGTTTCTCTACGAGTCAGTGTGGAACTTTGTGGGCTTTCTGGTGCTATTCTGGATTTCCCGCAAATTCGAGAAGCAGCTTAAACCGGGGGATCTGACCCTGGGCTACCTGATCTGGTACCCCCTGGGGCGGTTTTTCATCGAGTTTCTGCGGACGGATTCGTGGTTCTTCCCCGGTACGCCGTTTAATGCAGTGCATATTTTGACTGCGATCGCGGTTGTCGGGGCATCATTAGGGCTGTACTGGCGACACCGTCAGGGTACAGCTATTTCATAATTCTGATTGCTCAATGCCCATCGATACCTGGTTTCCTCTGGCGGTTTATTACGAAGATTTGCCCGATGCAGAGCAGCATAACCCGTCCCTGATCGATGCCGTCCTGCAGCTAGAAAAGGATGGCCACGCCCCCCGCAACTACCCCGAAATGGCCTGGACGGGAGATCTCCACGGGGTCGAAAAAATTCACACCGATGCTCGCTTTGGCTGGATTGTTCAGCAAGTAGAAACCCACACGGTCATTTACCTGCAGGAACTGGGGCTAGATCTGAACCAAATTGATCTTTACATTCAACGGGCCTGGCCGGTGGTATCCCGACACCAGCAGGAGGTTGGTGCCCACTGCCACAACACCGCAAATATCAGCGCCGTCTATTACGTAACGGTGCCTGAATCAGGCCGTGACGAAGCGGGATGCCTGGCGTTTTTTGACGATGCCCGCCAAAACGAAGTGAGCCCCGGCCTGGGCAACGAAAACACTGACATTATCGCTACCTGGAATTACCTGAACCAGGATCAGGCCTTATATCTTCCCACAGAGGGTAGATTACTGCTCTTTCCGGCTAAGCAACGCCACGCTGTCACCCTGAACCACACCGAGGGCTTAAGGATTTCCCTGTCTTTCGATATTGTCATGACGGCAAAGCCTGGATCCATTGCTGGGACCTATGAATTTTTAGCGCCTCCTATCGACCAGTGGCGCAGGTTTGGTTCACCATGCATTACTTAATTACAACGATTCAACAAATATTTGAAAGACCAATTGTGAATATTGGGAGTTCATCTTTAACTTTAAGCACGGTTGCCCAATTTCTAGCCGCTTTACTCGCTGTCTTTCTTTTCTCGGTTGTTTTCAAGCACCTGTTTGCTAACCCTATCTTGAAAAGTCTGGGTTTTAAGCAAGGAATTCGCGAGTCAATATCCACCATTGCCAGCTACAGTTCGGGAACGATTCTGGGGTTGGTTTTACTGCAGGTTTTAGGGATAAACCTGGCATCCATCGCGGTCTTGGCAGGCAGCCTCGGCATTGGGATTGGTTTTGGCCTGCAAGAGATTACCCGGAATTTTATCAGTGGTATTGCCCTTTTGGTTGAGCAAAAGCTCAAGGTGGGTGATTTTATTGAATGGCAAGGACTGTCGGGGTATATTGTCGAGATTTCCCTCCGATCCACAGTCATTCGTACCATTACCCAGCGCCACATTGTTATTCCTAACAGTAGCCTTGTGGGAAATCAAGTTATCAATTGGACCTACCAGGATACGAAAGGTTGGGTTCCCGTTAATGTCAGCGTTACCCACGAAAGTGATCCAGTCGTGGTGATTGAAGCGCTGCTGGACTCGGCTTACCTGGAAGAAACCGTTTCCTACGAGTATCCGCCGGAGGTCTACTTTACAGGGTTTGGTCCCAATTCCCTTGATTTTGTACTCTGGATTTGGGTTAACCGGGTGGATTTAAAGCATAAAACCGAAAGCTCTCTGCGGTTTATTATCGACCAAAGTTTACGCCAGCATCAAATTCGCCTGGCTTCTCCCCGTTATGATTTATGGCACCGTAACCCCAATATTGTGGTGCAATCTTCCATTGCTGATTATGAAAAACATGCCCACCTGCATCAGGATACTCCTAATTTAAGTGACGCTTTACCTAAGCCCATGGCGGTAAAAGACCTGTTACGACAAATTCCCTACTTTACCGATTGCAGCACGGTGGAGCTGCGTAAGCTGGTGGAAATTGGCCATCGCAGACGTCTGGAGAGGGGCGAAATACTATTTAGGGAAGGAGACCCCGGCGACGCCTTCTTCATCATTTTGTCGGGCGCTGTCAGCTATTTCCTTAACAACAGCGACAAAGCTACCGTTCTCCAGGCTGGACAATTTATTGGTGAATTTTCCTTGATGCTGGGTACCCCGCGCACCGTTACCGTCAGAGCCATTGACGAAACCACGGTGTTTGCAATTAGCCCCCAGGGGTTCCAACAAATTTTGCACAGCCAACCTCGACTGTATGATCTGATTGTTCAGGAAATGGGCCGCCATGAGGAGGAATTGACCCAGCAGGAGCGCCACCTGCGCAAGCTGGGACTGATTAATAATGAATATGATAAAAACCCCGTTGCCTGGGTGAAAAAGCAGCTCGATAAGCTTTTTGCCCGTCAAGTTTATTAAACGTCAGGGTCAGGGCAAGGGATCTAAACCTTGTCCAAGTCCAGAAGTGGAGTTTTACCGAAGGGAAAGCGACAGTTTTCGAGCTGGACTTGGCCTAGGGCAATGCTCAATCCTCAGACAATGAAGATATCTGAGGATGCCGCCAAGATTCTCAGCGCCGGGTTGCCTAAAGCTGGAGGTCGGGTGGTAGCAGCACCTGGTCAATGGCGTGGATGACTCCATTGCTGGCCTGCACATCGGCCTGTACCACCGTTGCCTGATTCACCGAGACATTACCGGTGGCATCATCCACATTCACGGACAACGGCGGTCCCGCGACAGTTTCCACATCCCCGGACACAACCTGGGCTGCCGGAACTGCCTGAGGCAGTACGTGGTAAGTCAAAATCTGGACCAGGGCTTCCTGATTTTCGGGCAGTAAGAGCTGATCCAACGTACCTTCCGGCAGGGCCTCAAAGGCTTCATTGGTAGGGGCAAAGACGGTATAAGGACCTGCCTCCGAAAGGGTTTCGGCCAACCCTGCTGCTTCAATGGCCTGTACCAGGGTGCTGAAGTTTTCGTCCCCAGCGGCAACCTCAACGATGGTGCCCGCTTCCTCATCCATGGCAACGGGTTCTTCTGTGAGCGGCTCCTCCGCGACAGGTTCGACGGCGGTATCCGTCCCATCGGGCTGGCAGGCTCCCAAGAGGGTGACTGCGCTCAGACCAACCAGGCCAATCGTCAGACGTCTGGAGAAAAAATTATTTACCATAAAACTACCTTTTGAAATGTAGGGATTTATCCTTCACGAAAGTTAACAGACCGTTAAGGCTAAAAGAATCACCCTTTTGATAGAGATAAGCCAGCAGGACGGGTTGCCTAACTTTGGGAGTGGCGCTGGAACCTTGTAATGCCTAATAGTTATTCCTATTCCAAGGTTTGAAATCAAGGATTTGCAGCAGGATAGGTGGAGCTTTTTGTATAACAGTGGCTATGATAAACACCAGTTGTTTGTGTCTCAAGGGGGGGTTGCTGGCTCAGTCCTCGACCCAGAGGCTATGATCCCACCCTGGAGCGATCGCACATCCACCTATGAACGCAGTTGAGATCGAAGCAGCCGTTTCCCAGCTTGCCGAAGCCCCCTTTGACCCAGAAGCATTTCCCTTCGCCTTCCTGGAGGCCTTCGGTAACAAGGCAACGACCATCAAGAAGCTCAAGAGCCACAAAGGTAGCTCAAACCACTCTGACCTGGGGGGCGTGCTCCAGCGCAATAATATTCACATCAAGGTGTGCCCCCAGGGGCAGGTAGCAGACACCCTGACAGCCCTGCGGGCAAGCCCTGCTACCACCAAGTACAAGGCCAAGTTCATTCTGGCGACGGATGGCCACGACCTCCAGGCCGAAAACCTGGTCGATGGCGAAACCGTCGCCTGCGACTACCCCGACTTCCACAACTACTTTGGCTTTTTCCTGCCCCTGGCGGGCATTACCACGGTTAAGCAAATTCGGGAGAATGCCTTTGATATCAAGGCGACAAGTCGCCTCAACCGCCTCTATGTGGAGCTGCTGAAGACCAACCCCGACTGGGACACGGCAGAGCGCCGCCAGGAGATGAACCACTTCATGGCGCGGCTGATCTTCTGCTTTTTTGCCGAAGATACCAATATCTTCCACAGCGATGGCCTGTTTACCCAGACCGTCGCCCAGATGAGTGCCAGCGATTCCGCCAACACCCATGAGGTGCTGGCAGAAATCTTTCGGGCCATGGCGACCCCGCTACAGGACCGGGAAGGGTTGGGCATTCGCAACTGGGCCAATGGGTTTCCCTATGCCAATGGGGGGCTGTTTGGCCCTCATCCCCTAACCCCTTCTCCCAAGGGAGGAGAAGGGGGACAAGAGGGCGGATCGGCTCCCCTCTCCCGTTCTGGGAGAGGGGCTGGGGGTGAGGGTCTTTTGGCTGGGGCTTTCCCTCATCCCCTAACCCCTTCTCCCAAGGGAGGAGAAGG
>CAZPYG010000062.1:0-29234 GCA_964590465.1 uncultured bacterium
GCGGCCATGAGGACTCATGGCCGCATCACTCCCCAGCAACTTTATGAACTTTTCTACCAAAATGTCCCGGAAATCTTGACCAGCGCCATACTTTGAGCACTTCAGCGCTGGTAACTACCCCTCGGGGGTATTGCTGTCGATGGGAAACAAATAGAGTACGGGTAAGCTAACCGTATCCCCATTCACGGTTAAAGGTGCCTCGCTTTTTGCTAATGCGTTTTCGGTGGTGGGTGGGTTGACCTGGGATTTGTCGGCAATTTCCGCCAGGGTAGCGATTTGCTCTGCTCCTACGGCATTCAGTGCCATGAGCCAGGCCCAGCCACAGTCGACCAGTTTGACCATGTCGACTCCCCCATAATCGGGCTCAAAGGCCCGCAGGCGGTTGACTCCCTCTCCCAGCAGGGTCATGGCTCCCCGCCAGTTGTGGTTTCCCAGGTGATAAAATCCCACAGCGATCTGCAGAATGCCTTGATAGAAAGGTTTCTCCGCAGATGGAGCTTCCATCCAGATGGCTTCCAGGGCGTCGTGACAGGCGTAATAGTCGCCGCTATTAAACAGAGCAATGCCCTCTGCCAGGGCAGGATCTGGAACTTGGGGACGATGCGAATTGGTCATGATTCCGCCATTATGGCTAGACAACAAGCGGTGCTGGGTCAACTGTTAGGAGTAATTGGCACAGCGGGATGGTTCCATCCTAGAGCGGAGGTGGTATTCTCCACTGTGAGTGTGTGTGATGAGGATGAAAAGGAATACTTATGGTAAGTTCTCCGGTCAGGTCGGCGGGTGATGTTCCCGTAGGCCAGCGGCTGCCTAGCCGCTCTCAACCTTTTTGTGACGGGTTAAGCCGCCTTCAGCTGCCTAATTCTCCCCTGTTCGGCACCGATGGCATTCGGGGGCAGGTGGGAGAGGTACTGACGGCCCCCCTGGCCATGCAGATTGGCTACTGGGCCGGTCAAGTGCTGCGGACTAAGGGTATTGTCAACGGTCCGGTGATTGTTGGGCAAGATTCCCGCAATTCGGGCCACATGCTGGCGACGGCCCTCTCGGCGGGGATTACGTCCGCCGGGCTGGATGTGTGGAATGTGGGCCTGTGCCCGACCCCCACGGTGGCCTACCTGTCAGAGTCCTGCGATGCCCTCGGCGGCGTGATGATTTCCGCCAGCCACAACCCTCCGGGGGACAACGGCATCAAGTTTTTTGGTTGCGACGGCACGAAGCTTCCCGGCAGCGTGCAGGCTGAGATTGAGGCGGCGCTGCGGGGGCAGTCTGCTCTGACCGATGGGGCGGAATCGGCCACCTGGGGGCAGTGCTACTACCGGCCTGAACTGGTGAACCGCTACATCAGCTTCATCCACGAGCCGCTGCTGCCCAGCCTCGACCTGCGGGGCATGAAGATTGTGCTGGATCTGGCCTGGGGCTCTGCCACTCGGGTGGCGGCTCAGGTGTTTCAGCAGACCGGAGCTGAGGTGATTGTGATTCACGGCACGCCGGATGGCGATCGGATCAACGTTAACTGTGGCTCTACTCATCTGGGACCGCTGAAGGCTGCGGTTAAAACCCATCAAGCGGACATCGGCTTTGCCTTCGACGGCGACGCCGACCGGGTGCTGGCGGTGGACGCCGAAGGTCGGGTCGTCGATGGCGACTACATTCTCTATTTCTGGGGTCAGCGGCTGCAGGAACAGCATCGCCTGCCGGATAACACCGTAGTGTCCACCGTGATGGCCAATCTGGGTTTCGAACGGGCCTGGGAAAAACTCGGCGGCACCCTGGTGCGCACTCAAGTGGGCGATCAACATGTCCATGCCGAAATGGTCCGTCGTGGGGCAAAGCTGGGCGGCGAGCAGTCTGGCCATATCCTTTGCCACCACTACAGCTTGACTGGCGACGGTATTCTGACGGCGTTGCACCTGTCTTCCCTGGTACAGACCATGAACTGCTCCCTGGCCGCCCTGGTGGATCAGAGCTTCAAAACCTATCCCCAACTGTTGCAAAACGTGCGCGTCACCGACCGGGAGCGACGGCTCCACTGGCAGGACTTTGACCCCGTTCAGCAGGCGATCCAGGAGGCAGAGCAGGCCATGGGCAGCGAAGGTCGGGTGCTGGTGCGTCCCTCGGGCACTGAGCCGGTTATTCGGGTGATGGTGGAAGCCGTTGACAAGCTCATGGTAGAGCACTGGACCCAGTACATCTCGGGGATGGTGACTCAGCATTTGACGGTTTAGCGTTGCTTGGACCGATGGTTATACCCCCTTCCCTGACTTTCCGGTCACCATCAATGACATCATCGCTAAAGGGATAGCTCAAGCCTGCTGCTGCAATTAGGGGTTTGGAGTTAGCCTGGGCACGCGACGAGGTGATTTAAAGCAAAGCCAGACAAAGCGCTGGGAAAAGAGCAGAGCAAAAGATGGGGGAGTTCTCGGCGGACTCCCTCGGCTCTAAAAATAGTCGTACTCTTGCACCGGGTTCAGGGGATCGGGGGCAAAGGCTAACCACAAAGGAAATTGCAAAATTGAGAGGCTGATGACAGACTCGGCCTCATCCACGATAATCAGGGGCAAGCCATTGTCCGCTGATACCCGTTCGGCTCGTTGGGCCAGGGGTTCGGGAGCATCAAACAGCATTAGCCCTCGACCAGTGCCAAAATCGGCGCGGGATACCCCCAGGCAATCCTGCAAACCCCGTCGCCATTCCCCCAAACGCTCGGGAGTATTCGACAGTACAAGAGTTACCAAACGATTGCCGTAGAGGGTGTTCAAAATCGAAATGGCAGCGGAAGCAACCAGCACGTTCTGCAACCGACTGCCCATACTCTTAACGGCCCCCCGACCACCCTGGGCAAAGAACCAGTTGGATACCCGTTCCGCGTGGATCGGTTCAAAGGTACGCCGTAGCTGCCACACGGGGCCGTAGTAGTCGGGTCGCATGCGGTATTGGTCCAGCAAGCTGCGAATCCGCTCTGTTTGGTCTTGAAAGGTGGCGCTGGCAAAGGCCGGTTGAATGGGGCCCGCCGCCTCCTGGGGTGGTTCACTGCGCTCCTGAAGACCAGCCCGCTCTACAGGGGCGGCTGGGGCAGCCGGTTCGGGAGGAACCAGAGGCAACTGTTCTGCGGCGGCGGCTAAATCCTGCAGACTACCCACCAGATAATCCTTAAAGCCCTGAACTCTTACCGCTAAATCCTGGGAAGATCCAGCAAAGGTGGTGCGCATTTCCGCTTGAATGCGCTCCTGACGCCGCTCCAGCTTTTCAATTTCCATCTGCAGGGTGCGCTTGCGCTGCTCTAGCTCTGCGGTGCCCTGTTGCACCATGCGACTGACATCGCTCTGGATTTTCTTGAACTGATCCTGGGTAAGTCGATTGTAGGTTGCCTGGAGATCGGCAATGCTGCGCTTGAGGTCGGCTTCCTGCTGTTTAAGGGCATCGATGCGAGACGTCCAATCAGATTTGCCACTAGAGACATTCCCGCCAGAGGCCGATGTATTGTTTTCTCCAGGGGAGCTAAAGGCTGAGGTTTCCTCGGCCCTGGAATCTGATTTAGATAGCTCGTCTGATGTCATACAAGTCCCCCCCATACGTGTTGACAGCGTATCAGATGAAGGCTGTGTCCAGTCTAAACCTTTGGCTAAGCTGAGGCCTGAGCACAATGGGTTTCCAGACAGGTGCGCAGTTGAGTAGGGCTAAACAGGATGGGCAGGAAATGAATGCTGTTCACTTCTCGAAAGTAAAAGAGAATCGGGACTGGTGACCAGAAAATTTCCCAATGCTCCCATTCGGCATAGGGAAAATGACGAATTAACTTTTCTCCTCGATAGATATCGAGAGAATTTTCGGTAAAGCGGAGGGTTAGGGTTAAAGCTTGGACCAGCAGAAACACTCCAAACAAACCCAGTACAGCGGCTACCCATAGCTGTACAAACATCAGGGGGATGGCAAGCCCCATCAGGGTTAAAGGAATGCGGTAGCTGGGGGCTAAATTCGTAGAGATCTTTAAATGAGTAGCATCTGCTGCGGAGTTGGAAGAAGTCACGGGTTTAAGCTGCGCGGTATTGAACGACGTTGGCCTGTATAGAGTATAAGGCTAGCCCCAGGCATAGGGGTGCAGTGGTGTATTTAAGGGCTATAGCAGGGCGCTTGAACACTTCTAACTATCTCCTGCCGCGCCCATCAGCCGTGCAATTTGTGCTTCAAAGTAGTCTTCCCGGTGGTCTAGGGAACGTGCCATCACTAACGCTTCTTGATAGGCTTGCAGAGCCTGCTCAGGTTCGCCGAGTTGTTCATGGAGTTGCCCCAGGGCATCAAAGGCTTCCATCAAACCAAAGGCATTGCTGGCTGTGCGCTCAACCAGGATGAGTTGTTCGTAGAGATAACGAACGTCTTCCTGGTTTTCGAGGGAGTTGTAAATGGCAGCTAAAGAACGAATAGAGTCGGCGGCTACATTTAACTGAAGCTGGGTCAATGCATTTGTATAAGCCGACCGGAAGTAGCGGGAAGATTCGCTCAGATTACCCAGAGCTCGATGGTTTTCAGCGATGTTGTGCTGTAACCGGGCAACCTGAGGCCAGAAGGGTGCCGCCCCATTGTAAATAGTCAACAACCTTTGCTGAGCGTTAATGGCGGCTTCAAATTCCTGAGCCTGTTCCAAATTGTAAATTTGAGCTTTGAGATAGCGAATTTCGGTTTCCCGACCGGGTTCTAGCTGAGCCATTGCCAGCAGTTCGCCATAGGTTGCGGCGGCATCGTCGAAGTAAAACCAGGCGGCTTGCAGGCCAGCTAAAATTTCAAGCTGGTTTTGGAATTCCTCTTCGTTCCCCGCTGCCAGGGCCTGGTTCGCCAGGGCACGACGGATGTTGGCGGCGTCTTCCACCTCTCCCAGGAGGGCGTAGATTTCAGCCAGGTCGATCAATCGGGTTTTATCGGCAGAAATTGAAGGATCCAGGTCTGCCTGAATTTCCCGCAGGCGGGCGGCGAGGAGCTGGAGTTCCTGAGTAGCGGTGCGATCGTGCAGCCACTGAGCCACCCGCCGAATTGATTGTAGTTCCTCCTCGACTCCCAGTAAACGGCGCAGACGGACTTCCCGCATCCAGATTTGGTTGGGGTCAGGTCGCTCCTCCCCTGGCTCAAGGCCAATGGGTAAGTCCTCACCGGATGCGATCGCTTCGGCGACCAAGGCCAGTTCATTGAGATCCTGCTCAAGCTGGTACTGCTCCAAGGGACTCAGGGGACGCTGGACTGGCGGATTCGGCAGCAGTGGGTCCAAGGGCTCATCATCGAGAGGATTGGAGAGAAACCCACTACGAACTTCCGGCGGTAGTGGTTGGGCTACCCCCGGTGAAGCTATCAGCAGCGGACTACCAGAGGCCAGGATGCCGACCAGTACCAGACCACTAAATCGTCTCCAAAATTGATTCGATTGCTGTCGCCGCAAAGCTGTTGACCCTCCTTCTACCTAACGGTTCTGGCCTGAATGTGACAACCGCTTAACATCTCGCCTGTGGGCCCCAAGATGGGCACCGGATTACTGTAACCTAAAGATCTTGTGACGGTTTGCCGTTACATTCGGTCACATTGAGTAATCATTGGCAGTCTTTGTTTACAGATATGCAATCCACCGCCTCTCCTGCTGTTTCTACCCCGACCCGCACCATTCGCATCGTGTCGCGCAAGAGCCAACTGGCGCTGATTCAGACCTACTGGGTTCGGGATGAACTGCAAAAGCACTATCCCGACTTTGGCTTTGAGGTGGTCACCATGGATACCCAGGGCGACAAGGTGCTGGACGTGTCTTTGTCGAAGATTGGCGACAAGGGGCTGTTCACCCAGGAGTTGGAAGCCAGCCTGGTCAACGGCGACAGCGATTTCGCCGTCCACTCCCTCAAAGATCTGCCCACCCGTCTACCCGAAGGCTTGATGCTGGGCTGCGTAACCGAGCGGGAAAACCCCGCCGATGCCCTGGTGATGCACGAAAAGAACAAAGATAAGACCCTGTCAACCCTGCCGGCAGGGGCGGTTATCGGTACCTCCTCCCTGCGGCGTTTGGCCCAGCTGCGCCACCACTATCCCCATCTCACCTTTAAGGATATTCGGGGCAACCTTAACACGCGCCTGAAGAAGCTGGACGACGGCGGTTACGATGCCATCATCCTCGCCGTGGCCGGACTGCAGCGGATGGATATGGGCGACCGCATCCACGAAGTGATCTCCTCCGATATTTCCCTCCACGCCGTTGGCCAGGGTGCCCTGGGCATCGAGTGCCGGGATGGCGATGAGGATATTCTCGACATTCTCAGCGTGCTCAGGGATCAACCCACCACCGTGCGCTGTCTGGCGGAACGAGCCTTTCTGCGGGAGCTGGAAGGGGGCTGCCAGGTACCCATCGGCGTTAATACCACCATTGACGGCGACACCCTCACTCTCACCGGCATGGTGGCCAGCCTGGATGGCCAGCGCATGATTAAGGACGCCGTGCAGGGCACTCAAGATCAGGCTGAAGCTCTCGGGACTCAACTGGCTCAGAAAGTTCGTGCCCAGGGTGCCCAGGAAATTCTAGACGAAATCAACGCCACTAACCGAGCTTAGGTATCCCTCGGGCTGCGCTAGAGTAGCCGTAACCTCGTTTTCCTTAGCCGCTCCATCTAAATCCCCAGTCTTGTGTAGCGATGTACTGGGATTGTTAGCCTTGCCTTGGCGCAACTTGCATCAGCATGATTCAGTGACTCGCTCTAGAAGGCCCTGAATTCGCTGATAGTGTGCCCCTTTCCAATAGACCTGATGGCAGTTCTGGCATTGGGAAAATTCGTTATAGGAAAGGCGGGTATAGTGGGGAAGCCGATCCTCGATAGCCGCTTTTTCAACCGACTCAAGTTCTCCATTGCAGCGGGGGCAGCGTTGTAATGGTGCGATTTCATGGTGCAAATTGAATCGCTGTAGTATTTCTGCCGTCTGCTCTTCAGGATTATCAGACCGCACCGAGTAGCCGTAGGTGACTTTGCTGCGTTTCAGCAATCCCCGATCTTGGGTCAGTAGAATACGCTGCTCCTCGCTGGAGATTTGCGCCAGTTCTTCATCGTCGTAGTCGTTGCGGTAAAGGGCATCAAAGCCTAATAACCGCAGATAGGTAGCCAGCTTTCCGAGATGCACGTCCAGCACAAAGCTTGGCTGATCCAGGGGTTCAGGCTGTACCAGGGACACATCGCCGATCTCAAGCCTCGTGAACCGGGGATAAACGCTGATGTGATCCCCTTCCTGCACCAGATAGTCAAAGCCAACGGATTTGCTATTCACCAGCAGCAAATCCACCTCGGGATGGGGCACGCCTAACGCTTCAATGGCATCCTTAATGGAGCCCCGATCTTTGATTTTGCGGAGAAATTCTACCTGCCGCCGCTCTACGGGCAAAAAGTCGTTGAGGCTGCTGTAGAAGCGGAAAAATGCTTGAGTCATGGGGTCACAAGAAGAGCATGACAATGATTGCAATCACACCTAATACCAACGTCATGCCGTAGCCAATTCTTTCGGCCTGGGTTTCGGTCAGGTTTTGCCGGGCACGACGCATTTTGGGAGCATTCCAGAAAAAGTTGGGCTTGGTGTAAATCAGAATCGCTACGGCGATAGAGGCAAATAGCATCCCTGTAACACTATTCATCGGGAACCCGCGAAAACCTTGATATGCTCTTAGCTTAGCAATCCCAGGGATTTCGCCCAGGACGATCACCAAGGAGTAGCCATGACCAACAAACGACTGATCATTGAAATCGGAATGGGAGTCGACCAGCATGGGCAAGATCCTACCGTGGCCGCATCCCGAGCGGTCCGCAATGCCATTGCCCACAATGCCCTACCGGGAGTATGGGAAGTGGCCGGACTGTCCCACCCCAACGAAATGATTGTGGCAGTCCAGGTGGCGGTGCCCTTTCCGGATCAGGTACGACAGGATGAGGTGCTGGCGGTGCTGCCCTTTGGCCAGAAATCTCTCACCGTCAACGAGGGGGGCATGGTAGTCGCCGGTCGAGCCATCCCCGAGTTGGATGACAAGAATGACGATATGTATGTTGCGATCGCAGCCGTCACCGTCTCTATCCCTAGTTGAGCTATCGGCAGCAGTAATTGGGGCAAAAAATTAGCGAATCCTTCCTAGGGCTGTTGCTAAAGTCTTGAATGTACGACCTTCATGACTTAAGGGCGGATTACAATAACTCTCAAACCGGCAATCACCCTTGAGAAAGGCTGTGCCGTAATGGGTGCAGCAACAGCGCAATCGCTGTATACTAGATAAATCGAAGTCGTTCCGACTTTGCATTGGGGCAGGCGGCACAGCCCAGTTCTCCTTACGCAAATACATTTGAGACTATGACGGCAACTACAATCCAAAACCCCCTCCTCATCGGCGAAGGTCTCCCTCCATTCGACCACATCGAAACCCGCCACGTCGTACCGGGCATCAAAACGCTGATCGAGGAACTCAGCGCCAAGCTAGAAACCCTTGAGAAAGAAGTCACTCCCACCTGGGAGGGGCTAGTCGATCCCCTCAGCGAAATCGAAGAGCGCCTGCGCTGGAGCTGGGGCATTGTCGGTCACCTAATGGGGGTCAAAAACAGTCCTGAATTGCGGGAAGCCTACGAAGAAGTGCAGCCGCTGCTGGTGCAGTTCGTCAGCCGTTTGGGCCAGAGCCAGCCCATCTACGAAGCATTCAAAGAGATTCGTGCTGGTGCCGATTGGGATCGCCTCGACCCCGCTCAACAGCGCATCGTTGAGTCCTCCATCCGCGAAGCCGAACTATCCGGCGTTGGTCTGGACGGGGAAGCTAAGGAGCGCTTCAACGAGATCCAGCAGGCCCTGGCCGAGCTGTCCACCAAGTTCTCCAACAATGTGCTGGATGCCACCAAAGGATTCAGCCTGACCCTGAGTGACCCCAAGGAAGTGGAGGGACTTCCCCCCAGTCTCCTCGCCCTGGCTGCCCAGGCGGCGCGGGAAGATGGGGCGGAAAACGCCACGGCTGAATCCGGTCCCTGGCGCATCACCCTCGACTACCCCAGCTATGTCCCCTTTCTGCAGCAAAGCCGCCGTCGCGACCTGCGGGAGAAAATTTATCGCGCCTTTGTCACCCGCGCTTCCGAGGGAGACCTGAATAACACCGCCAACATTGAGCGCATCCTCGAACTGCGCCACGAAATGGCCCATCTGCTGGGCTACGACACCTACGCCGAACTCAGCATTGCCCGCAAAATGGCCCCCTCCGTCGAGGCCGTCGAAAGCCTGATGGAAGAACTTCGCACCGCCAGCCACGACAAAGCGGTGGTCGAGTTCGATGAACTCAAAGCCTTTGCCCAGGACAAGAATGCCGCCGAAGCCGACGAACTCCTCCATTGGGATACCGCCTTCTGGTCCGAGCGCATCCGCGAAGAAAAGTACGGCCTCAGCGACGAAGAACTACGTCCCTACTTCCCTCTGCCCCAGGTACTTGACGGCCTTTTCTCCCTGGCCCACCGACTGTTTGGCGTCACCATAACCGCCGCCGATGGGGAAGCCCCCGTCTGGCATCCCGATGTCCGCTACTTTCAGGTTGCTGATGACGCCGGGGACGTGATTGCCCACTTCTACCTCGACCCCTATAGCCGCCCTGCCGAAAAGCGCGGCGGTGCCTGGATGGATGAATGTCTTACCCGAGGCAAATTTCAAGGCCTGGTACGGCTGCCGGTAGCCTACCTGGTCTGTAACCAGTCCCCCCCAGTGGACGGCAAGCCCAGCCTGATGACCTTCCGGGATGTGGAAACCCTGTTCCACGAATTCGGCCATGGGCTGCAGCACATGCTCACCACCGTGGACTTCTCTGGTGCGGCGGGCATCAACAACGTGGAGTGGGATGCGGTGGAACTGCCCAGCCAGTTTATGGAAAACTGGTGCTACCACCGCGAAACTCTGCTTACCCTGGCCCGCCACTACGAGACCGGCGAGCCCCTACCGGAAGAGCTGTACCAGAAAATCGTTGCCGCCCGCTCCTTCATGACCGGCAACGCCATCCTCCGCCAGGTCCGCTTCGGCTGGACGGATATCGAACTCCACTACCGCTACCGGGCCGATGGAAACGAGTCCATCTGGGATGTCAGCCGCCGCATCGCCAAGCAGTCTTCCATCCTGGAACCTCTGCCGGAAGATGCCTTCCTCTGCGCCTTCAGCCATATCTTTGCTGGAGGTTACGCCGCTGGCTACTACAGCTACTTCTGGGCCGAAGTGCTCAGCGCCGACGCATTTGCCGCCTTTGAAGAAACCGGCCTCAACAACGAGCGAGCCCTGGCTGAAACCGGCCAGCGGTTCCGCGATACGGTCCTGGCCCTCGGCGGCAGTCGCCATCCCATGGAAGTGTTCAAGTCCTTCCGGGGACGGGAACCCAGTACCGAAGCTCTGCTCAGGCATCGGGGTTTAGTGGCTGCTTAGGGATAGGAATTCATGGAGTTCTAAGTTTTGAGTTTTGGGTTTTGAGTTGAAAGCCAATTTAAAATTCAAAACTTAGAGCTTAAAACTCATCCATCCCCTGGGGTACAAGCTATGCACCTATCTCAACACCGTTGTAAAGACTCATCGCTTTCTCTACGCCATCGCTGAGGGACTGCTCCAGCGCCCTCAGCGCTATATCCACCACCTCATCCATCTGCTGGCGCTCCTGCTTCGAGAAGCTGCCCAGTACGTGGGAGACAACTGCGCGATCAGGTTCCCGACCCTTGTCAGCACTGCCAATACCAATCCGCATCCGACAGAACTCCTGAGTCCCCAAATGGGAGATGGCCGATTTCATACCGTTATGGCCACCGGCAGAACCCGATAGCCGCAGCCGCAGCCGCCCGATGGGCAAATCCATATCGTCATAGACCACTAGCACAGCAGTGGGATCCAACTTCAACCAGTCCAGCACGGCCCGGATCGACTGCCCCGAGCGATTCATATAGGTATGCGGCTTCAACAAATGCAATTTCTGCCGTGTGGGCGAAAAACCAGCACCATATTCTCCCTGGAATCGCCGCTCCTCTTTGAGCGGAATCGAAAACCGTTTGGAGAGCCGATCGACAATCTCAAAGCCAATATTGTGGCGGGTTCCTGCGTATTTCGGACCGGGATTGCCTAACCCCACAATCAGGCTGATATCTGGAGTATCAGACGGTCCTGCCGAGTGAGTCATAGCCTCAGTGTTTGGAAATTTAAGATTGGTGAATAATTTTAGATGTCGAATTTTTTTGGGCGACTTCTCAAAATGCTATTTTTCCCTCTTGCCCTGAAACCTCCTCTATGAATGGAAGCGGGAGAGTCGAAGGTCTCAAAGTCCCTCTCTCAAAATTGGGAGAGGGATTTAGGATGTAGACGCGGAGCGGCTTCTCCGTGAGTGGGCTAAGCTAGGACAACGAATTTTTCGACGACAGCATCAAACCTCAGGACTCTACAGTCTGCTCTTCAGCCGCAGCGGTTTCTTGCGCCTCAGGAGCTTCCGCAGCCTTAGACTCAGCTTCCTTAACTTCAGCCTGCTCCGCAGCCTCCTGGGGAGAGAGCGCTTTTGGAGGGTCCGGTTCCAGAGAGGCCTTCATCGGGCTTTTCACCGTCTTCTCGATATTTTCGGCTTCCTTCTTGAACTCTTCCTCAAACTCCCGGGAAGCGTCCTGGAATCCCTTGATAGCTTTACCCATGCTGCGGCCAATTTCCGGCAGCTTCTTAGGACCAAACACCAGCAGCGCCAGTACCAAAATCAGGGCCATCTCGGGGAGGCCAATACCAAACACGTTCATACGCCAACTCCTATTTACCTCACTGCAGCCAGTGTTTGCGCCCTATCCGGCCTGGGCGATGCAGGGCATCACCATAACAGAAAAGATAGATTGCATGCTTTAACAGTGTAGATCGCAGACCAGACCAACAACAGATCCAAAAGCAAAGCGGCAACGCATGGAACACGCCGCCGCTATCGCCTACAAATATGCTGGAATTAATCGACCGACTTACATGCCCAAACTGCGCCAGTCAACATCGAAGCTCTCCAGCACAATTGAGGAATTGTAAAGCTGGAGGATAATCAGCAGAAATACGAAGAAAAGACCAATAAAGACAGCCATCAGTGGCGTGGTTCCCCAGCCAGGGGCGACCTTACCATACTCAGAATTCAGAGGCTTTAGAACGTCTCCCAACCAAGTCCGTTGTGCCATGGAACCTTCCATCAATCAACACTTTATAGTTCGTAATATCATAAGATGTAGTGGTTCCCCATTCTCATAAAGTTTATGGAACCTGCAACAGTTCTTATCATTTCCGTCGCAGCGGTACTCGTTGCCGTCACTGGTTTCGCTGTTTATACCTCCTTTGGTCCGCCCTCCAAGCAGTTAGCGGATCCGTTCGACGAGCATGAAGACTAATGGATTGCTGGATTCTGGGCCTTTGGGGCCTTAGCTTCCAGCAATGCGCTTCCTGTCCTGTCGCCCTGTGATACTGCGATTTTGTAGATCCATCCATAAGCTAAGATTTTGTGATTTTGCTTGTGTCTTTGATGGTGCTATGATTAAAGACTTGCGGCAAATTTTGGTTTGCCGATTTTTTCACGGTTCACTCAACTACTATCTGTAGTTTGTTTACGAAAGTTTTTTCTGTTTTAGCCCTATGATCAAGCTCCGATTGAAGCGATTTGGTAAAAAGCGGGAAGTCAGCTACCGCATCGTCGCCATGAACAGCAGCACCCGTCGGGATGGCCGGCCTCTGGAAGAACTGGGGTTCTATAATCCCCGTACCGATGAAACTCGCCTTGAAGTGCCCGCCATTGTTCGGCGTTTGAAAGAAGGGGCACAGCCCACCAAGACCGTTCAGCACATTCTGGAAAAGGCAAACATCTTTGAACAGATGAAGGCTGAGTCGTAAGATCTCACTCACTGTACTGATCTAAGGTTAGGGCTATGAGTCATCCTGAGTTTTCAGGGCTTGTCCGCTTTCTGATAGAACCCTTTCTAGATTCTCCCGATTCTCTCAAGATTGATTGCGAGGAGAATGTCGGCAAAGGCAAAGTGTGGATTCGGGTCGCCTTCAGCGAAGAAGAGCGGGGCAAAGTCTTTGGCAGAGGAGGAAGAAACGTGCAGGCGATTCGAAATGTCTTGCGTGCCACCGCTGCCCTTTCAGGATGGTCTGCTTATTTTGATGTATATGGCGGTAATGGGGCTGAGGACTCCTCTGGGCGTCCAAGCGGGCCACCCCGAAAGCGTTCTTCTAGTCCTCCCAGGCCACGCCCATCCAAGCCTGATAAATCCGAAGAATAATTCGCCAATTTTCTAAACGAACATCTTCGTATCACTGCCTGAATGCCCTTTTCTAACCGTATTGCCTTACCCAACCCAGAAAGCGCGATCGCCCTGGCGGGCTACCGAGAAGAAAACCTGAAACTCCTGTCTCGGCAAACCGGAGCTAATCTGGTGATGCGGGGGCAGGAGTTACATATTTCTGGCACTGAAAATGGAGCCAACCTGGCCAAAGGCATCGTCAACGCTCTGGAACCCTTGTGGAGCCAGGGTCAGCCCATTACCAGCGCCGACATTATGACGGCCCGCCACGCCCTCGATACCGACAGGGTAGATGAGCTGCAGTCGATCCACCAGGATGTAGTGGCTACCACCCGTCGAGGCGAAGTGGTTAGGGCCAAAACCTTTCGGCAGAAGCAATACATTAAAGCTCTCCGCACCCACGACATGGTGTTCTGCATCGGCCCTGCCGGTACGGGCAAGACTTTTCTGGCCACCATGGTGGGTATGCAGGCCCTGCTAAATAACGAGTACGAGCGGTTAATCCTGACTCGACCCGCTGTGGAAGCTGGAGAACGGTTGGGCTTTCTCCCTGGAGATTTGCAGCAGAAGGTCAATCCTTACCTGCGGCCTTTGTATGATGCCCTCCACGAACTGGTGGACCCAGAAAAAATCGCCAACCTGATGGAGCGAGGCATCATCGAAGTGGCTCCCCTTGCCTACATGCGGGGACGCACTTTGAATAACTCCTTCGTCATCCTGGACGAGGCCCAAAATACCACTCCCGCTCAAATGAAAATGGTGCTGACCCGACTGGGCTTCAAGTCCCGCATGGTGGTTACCGGGGATGTTACCCAAACGGACTTACCAGCCATCCAAACATCTGGCTTGCTGGTGGCCGAGAAAATTCTCCATAAAGTGGACGGCATCGCTTTCTGCAAACTAAATCAGGGGGATGTAGTTCGCCATCCCCTGGTGCAGCGTATTGTTGCCGCCTACGAAACCCATGAGACGAAGGCAATGCCTAAGGGTAACCCCACTTGAGCATTAGCATTCTTTTACATCAAGCGAGAGGCCTGATACCCTAAGCGGTGCATTGCGTCCTAAAGGCAGAATCTGTGAGCTTTTGCGCAGATCTGTGGACCGCTAATGCACTCTCAGGCGACCGCAGCTTCGGCTTAAAGCACACCTTGAAAGGGCTGGCTTGATATTATCTACACTGCCGCCAATTCAGGAGCAGACTCGGTTTCAGGGGCAGACACTTCGCCCGCTGGGGTGCAGTAGACTTCGGCAGAATTGTTGGGACTTTCGATCAGCTTCACCTTATGAAGTTGCGCCCCTCTTTCCTGGATAGGCTCCTGCAAGAGGTCGCGGATGTGGACCGCAATATTTTCAGCGGTGGGTACCACCTCGGCGAAGTAAGGGATGTCCTTATTCAAGAAGGTGTGGTCGAAGGGCTCTACGACGTGATCGTCAATAGCGGTCTGGAGTTGACCCAGGTCGGCCAGCATACCGGTGCGGGGGTCGATCTCGCCCTTGACGGTCACTTCCAGATGGTAGTTATGACCGTGACCGTGGGGACGGGCACACTTGCCGTAGATTTCGCAGTTCTCTTCATAGCTCAAGTGGGGCAACGCCAGTCGATGAGCGGCGCTGAAGTGGGTGCTGATGGTGAGGTAGGCTTCCATATGATTTCCTAGATATTCTGACCACAGTTCAGGATGTTCAAATAGCTGAATTTTGACGATGGGCAAATGGGGCGCGAGACGGTCCCAAATGGCCTTGGCGATAAATTCCGTGGTGGGCAGGGTTTGCTGAAATTCTGGCCAGGTATCGTTGAGATGGGCAAAGTCGAGTTGGCTGGTAATTTCCCGCTTGATAACGTGCTTCACGTCAGACAGATTGAGCACCATGCCATACCCATCAAGCTCCCCCTCCATTGAGACGTACAGGACGTAGTTGTGACCATGCCCCGGTGCGCGGGCACACAGGCCGAAACGTCTAGCGTTCTCGGCGTCGTCTAACTCGGGCAACCAGTAGCAGTGACTGGCAGAAAACTGAGCCCTACGATTAATAATGCATTTCATGAAATGTAAATACGCTTGTCGAAGCGTTAAGTTGAGTAACTTCCTCTCATGTCCCAGCATAGTCCAAATCGATAGCCACTGAGGGCTTATCCAAGGCGGGTTAGAGGCTATCCCATAGGGGCGGTTTCCCCTTTGAAATCAGACCTTTGACCCTCTCTCAAGGTTAAGATTTGCCAAAGGGGATAATTGCCTCCAAATAGCTGAAGCTCCCTTCTTATAAGCATTTCGAGCGTTTAGGAAATTGTTCAACCAGTTTTTCATCACTTGCTGACATCAGGTTGATTATGTAAAATTGAATACAGAATTAATTAGACCGTTCATCTGGGTGAGAGAAAAATTGGGGCGTTAGTACACCGCAATCTGATGACCTAGACGGAAGTAGGGAGACCCCTCCCGAAGGAACGCACCCTGCCTAAGCAGTTTGATTCATCTTTAGTAGACAGGAGGCGGTTTATGAGACTCTGTTATCGCGGCGTGGAATATGACTATAATCCTCCTTCGCTGGAGGTTAAAGAGCGAGAGTTGGTAGGGAAGTATCGTGGTCGTCCCCTACATTTCAACTACGTCAGCCATGTGCCGGTACCTCAGCCAGTGGCTAATTTGACCTATCGGGGAGTGCCCTACAGCACTACGGCTCAGGGACAGGTCCGTCCCAGTACGGTTACTCCCGAGCGGCAGCAGCATTCTGTGTTTCAGGGCATTAAGTCTGCCGATAATTCTGTGATGCGTGCCCGGCGCCATCTGCTCAGAGAAGCGGCTGAATCTCACCGGAGCAACATTCAGCGCACTCTGCAGCATCGCATTGAGGTTGCCCGTACCCAGGGTAACGACATGCTGCTGAAGCAACTGGAAGAAGAAATGCATCAACTGGCGTAATCGCCGCTTAGCAATTCAGGTTTGTGCTGTAGCTGGAGCAGCCAAGGATGTCCGATACGGGCATCCTTTTTTCTTGCTAGATTTTTCCATTGATAAGGATTCGGAGGCTTGATGCACCGCACCAAGATCCCAGGTTTCTTTAATCAGAGAACCACGATCTTTTAATTTAGAACTCTGGGCTCTCTACTAGATGATCCTAGTCTGGGATTCTTTGGAGCTGAGGCCTTAGCGGTTTTTCAGAATCTATCCATAGGGTGGATACTCTATCGCCAATAGAGCTTGGATTGGCCCAGCAGCAGCGACGACTGCCTGGGGGTAATGCCTCTCCGACGCCTCTCTCCGTCAGCCAGACCAAAGGTATGTTCGGTAGGGACTCCTTAGCCCTGGCAGAATCCGTTGGCTCTACTTCTGCTAAGGCCGACATCACTCTGGCGTAGTCTCGCAAAACTCCCCATTGGGGCATCCACAAAGCTGTAGCGAATCCTCGGTTCACGGCATAGGTGTATAGGGAGGCTGCTGCAACTACCGCCTGCTCAAAGTTTTCGGAGGACCAGGTTCCCAATTGGTCCAGTGCTATCAAGACTTCCTGTCCAGATGTAGCTACTTCCAGTTCCCGCACTCGCAGTTCCCCGTAGCGGGCACTGGTTCGCCAGTGAATAAGACGGGTTGGATCGCCCCATCGGTAAGGGCGTAAAGCTTTGGTAATTCCTTCCGTAGAAGCTTCGACAGAGCGGCTGAACTGCCACTGCTGCCCGCTTTGGGTACCTAGAGCATCAACTATTTGGCATCGATTGAGTCGGAGTATTTGAGGATAAACGACTACGGATGCCGGGGAGGTAAAACGGCGACTGCTCCAGAATAGCCCCAGGGGCGCTGCGGAACGGAGGGTTCCCCCGGACCAGCGGTAGAGTCCTCGACGCTGGGTGGGTAATTGATAGGTCCAGACATAGGGCTGACCTGGATGAATGGCTCTAATGGAAACCGTTGGGGCTGATCCCAAGGTGCCTGGCACCTGGTCGATGGCCTGAAGGAGCACCTTCGGTGGACGCTGAACGTTCTCTAAGCGCAGTTCAACCAGCAAGGAATCGCCAGCGGAAACGGGGCGGATGGGTTGGCGTTCGACCTTGAGGCCATTAAGGTTTCGGGGCGGCAGGATGGCCGCGATCGCAAGCAGCGCCAGCAGCACTCCGCTCATCACATAAAGCCACCCCGCCAGGGTATTGGTTGCCGCTGCAAAGAAAAAGACGGCTAACCCCAGCAGCACCCATCCCACATAGGCTGGAGCAACCCAACGACGCTCCAGATAATTACTAAAACGCTGAAAAACAGTCATGGGTATGCCAGCCCTAAGGTACTTAAGGTGAGCATACCCATATTTGGTAGACGAAAGTAGCTACTGATGGCTAGAAGTCACGACTGGCGGTCATCGCCCACGATAAAGAGAAATCTAGCGTTTGGCCAGCTTTTTCCTGGGCATTTTCCGCAGACGGATGGACTCAGGAGTGATTTCTACCATTTCGTCGGGGCCAATGTACTCAAGCGCCCGCTCCAGGCTCATGTCGATGGGGGACTGAAGCTGGACGAGTTCATCCCCAGTGGCCGAGCGGTGGTTGGTGAGCTGTTTGGTCTTACAAACATTCAGGTCCAGATCCTGGGGACGGTTATGTTCACCGACAATCATGCCCTTGTAGACCTTTGTACCGGGGGTGATGAAGAACGAGCCACGGTCTTCAGCATTTTTCATGGCGTAGAAGGTGGCGACCCCTTCCTCAAAGGCGATAAGTACGCCATTGTGACGGGCTTCCACTTCCCCGGACATGGGGCGGTAATCCAAGAAGCTGTGGTTCATGATACCCTCACCCCGGGTCAGGCGCATAAACTCACCCCGGAAACCAATCAGCCCCCGAGCCGGAATTACAAATTCCAGGGTGGCACGACCGTCGCCCATAACCCGCATGTCCTGCAGCTCGGCACGACGCTGACCCAGCCGTTCCATACAGCCGCCGACACCATCCTCGGGCACATCCAGCACCAGTTGCTCGAACGGTTCACAGGGTTGACCATTCACTTCGCGGTAAATTACCTGGGGCTGAGATACCTGGAACTCGTAGCCTTCCCGCCGCATGGTTTCAATCAAGATGCCCAGGTGTAGTTCGCCCCGTCCAGAAACGGAGAAGCGGTCAGGGGAGTCGGTGGGTTCGACCCGCAGGGCGACGTTGGTTTCCAGTTCGCGCATTAAACGATCTCGAATTTGCCGAGAGGTGACGTAGTCCCCTTCTTGCCCAGCAAAGGGAGAATCGTTGATGGCAAAGGTCATCTGCAGGGTAGGTTCATCCACCTTGATCAGCGGCAGGGCCTGGGGATTGTCAGGGCAGGTGATGGTTTCCCCAATGTTGGCGTCACTGAAACCAGCCACAGCGACAATCTGCCCGGCAGTAGCCTGATCAATTTCGACCCGCTGCAATCCTTCAAATCCGAGTAATTTGCTGATCTTGGACTTCACCATACTGCCGTCTTCTTGAATCAAGACAGCCTGCTGTCCAGCATTGATAGTGCCGTTGTGGATTTTGCCAATGACGATACGACCCAGATATTCGGAATAGTCCAGGGTGGTGACTTGAAGCTGCAGGGGTTTTTCGGGGTCACCAATGGGCGGGGGAACATGATCCAGAATGGACTGGAACAGGGGTTCCATATCTGCGCTGTCGTCTTCGAGCTGGACCTTGGCAAAGCCCGATAGCCCTGAAGCAAAGAGATAGGGAAAATCGCACTGATCGTCATCGGCCCCCAGTTCGATAAACAGGTCCAGCACTTTGTCGACAGCCTGGTGGGGCTCGGCCTGGGGGCGGTCAATTTTATTAACGACGACGATGGGGCGCAGACCCTTTTCCAGGGCCTTTTTCAGCACAAAGCGGGTCTGGGGCATGGGGCCTTCGTTGGCATCCACAATCAGGATGCAGCCATCGACCATCCCCAAAACTCGCTCAACCTCACCGCCGAAGTCGGCGTGGCCGGGGGTATCGACGATATTAATCAGCGTGTCCTGGTAGTGAACAGCGGTATTTTTGGACAGGATGGTGATGCCCCGCTCCCGCTCCAGGTCGTTAGAGTCCATGACACAGTCTGGTACGTCTTCCCCTTCGCGAAAAATACCGGACTGCTTCAGCAAAGCGTCTACCAAGGTGGTTTTGCCGTGGTCGACGTGGGCGATAATCGCAACGTTGCGGATGGGAAGGGTCATGACTGTGAAGTGGCCTAAAAGGCGATAAAAAGCATTGAACCGGGTTGTAAAGAGCGAAACACAGACCCGAACTTGCAAAAAGTCTTAACAATTGTAGCTTAATTAACCGCCTGCTGGGGGCCGCAAACCTCCTGAGGCGCGAGATGGCCATCGCTAAGGTGGTCAGGACGATACTGAGGAGATCTAAACCAACAAAAAAGGGGACGCGATCCGCCCCCTTCAAAGTCTCCATTATCTGGATGAAAAAGCTTGGTTAGCTTAGAAGCTCATCTCCGCAGCCTGAACCTTTTCGACCTGCTTCTTCTTCAGCACCAGCATGATTTGAGTCAGCATCACAGCGGCAATGAAAGCAACCAGACCTTTGATGCGGTTGGGGCTTTGCAGCACGATTTCGGCATCTACCTGACCAAAGCCGCCGACATTAGGGTTGGTGGTGATGGGCTTACCCGCTTCTACGGCATCTCCCTCAGACACGATCAGTTCAGGTCCAGCGGGGATGTTTTCGGTCACGGCTTCGCCGGCATCAGTGGCGATGGTTACGGCGTATCCACCAGCATCCTGGGGAGCGATGGCGGTCACAGTGCCGCTAGCAGTAGCGTTGTAGACGGTGTTGTTCGAAGCTTGCCCTGTGGGATAGACCTGACCGCGACCCCGGTTGCCGCCGACGTGAATCTGATACTTACCAAAGGCAATAGACTTATCTTCGTTGGGGTTAGGAGCCAGCACCGGGAATACAATTTCCTGGTACTGCTCACCGGGTACAGGACCCACCAGAATGATATTGTCCTGCTCTTCGCTGTAGGGCAGAAAGTAGGTGCTGCCGACTTCTTCCTGCAGATCTTCGGGAATACGATCGGGGGGAGCAATTTTGAAGCCTTCGGGCAGGACTACAACCGCGCCCACGTTCAGACCGCCTTGGCTGCCATCCCCCAGCAACTGCTGAGTGTCGAGGTCATAGGGAACCTCAACGGTCAGCTTAAACACCGAGTCAGGTAGAACCGACTGGGGCGCTTCCACATGGGTAGGCTTTTCTGCCAGGTGACAGTTAGCGCAGACGATACGCCCGGTGGCTTCCCGAGGGGTTTCGTAGTTTTCTTGGGCCCAGAAGGGATAGGCGGCAGCGGGCTGAGGCTGGATTACAACTCCGGCAAAGATCACCATTACCGCAGCAAACGTTACTGCCAGGGGCCGCAAGCGCATTTTTAAGGATCTCAAAGTGCTCATTCGTTTCAGTGTCATCTCAATCGAGGGTTGGTATCGATTTCAGGCCAGGTTTGCTTTTGGCTGGGGAGTTGATTGAGACATCGCCCAAACTAAATCCACGAGCCGTTGCAGCCTTGGATAGGGAGGATGCCTAAGCCCACCAGGGAGACTCGCCTGTGCGGAAGTCTGTTTCAGTCCAGTCCGTCAGGGAAACCTTGTCTCCTTCGGTGACATCGGCATGGGCCAGGGCTAGGGAGAGAGGGGCCGGACCGCGCACCACCTTACCGGTGGCGTCATACTGGGATCCGTGGCAGGGGCAAATAAACTTATTTTCGCTAGCGTTCCAGGGCACTACGCAACCCAGGTGAGTGCAGATGGAGTTGATGCCGTAGCTCTCCAGGCCACCGCTCTCTTGAACCACCAGGTAAGTCGGATCGCCCTTCAGGCCCTGCACGAGAACGCGCTCACCGGCCTTATGCTCTTCTAAAAACTGGCTGACAATGACGTCATTGCCCAGGGCGTTTTTAGCGGTTACACCGCCACCAGCGCCGCCGCTGGTGGGAGGAATAAAGTATTTAATGACCGGGTAGAGCATGCCGCCAACCGCACCGGCAGCCGCTCCCAGGGTCAGCAAATTCATGAATTGGCGACGTCCTAAATCAGGGACATCAGGAGTTCCAGAAACTTGAGTCATAATCCAGACTGGTCTACCTGTTCGTATGTATCAGCAGATAATTGCAGTGCTTGCCATGACTAACTTCGACTGACCTTTGGGAGAGACCGGAAGGACAAAACCCTCGATTCAGGTGCAATCCGATGCAACGAATGCCAGTGCACAGCAGGCCGTAGCTTTACCAATCGTATTATTGCATCTAGGGGTTCTCAGAAACTCGTCTGCTACCTGAGAGAAACCCACCCCCCACCGATTTATTTGTTTTCGATAGAAGTAAAAGACCCCGTTTTAGGGGATAGCAGCCTGAAAACTCGTCTTGCTCTCCCCTTGCCGGGCCTAAATTAAGTTTTTTAAAGCAAGGCTGTTTCTAAAGGATGATCTTGGTGATTTTGGTTTCTGCGACCTTGGAGGGAGAGTTCTCGAGATATGGTGAAGAAATGTATCGAAAGTTCACGCTGAGTATTGCGCTTTCATTAGGACACTATGACAGGAGCAGACCTACAGGCCTTGCTGATTGGTAAGTGGGGATATTCCTACGACCTGCAGTTGCGCCGTACCCAGGGCAAAATTTTTCTGCAGGTGATGTGGCGTTACCTGGAGCAAGCGTCGTTTCCGTTAACTGAGGAAGCTTACCTGGCCCACCTCGACCAAATAGCGGCTTACCTGGACGAATGGGGCCAGGTAACCTACGTCCAACAGTGGATCGATCAAACCCGAGATAAGCCTCGCCTGGGGAAAGCGGTGAGCATCCCTTTAGCGCTAGGGGAACGCGCCCTGGAATGGCTGGCGGATGAATTCTAACGGTGGAGATTAATGGTGGAGATGGCCTGGCTTCGTCCAGGCTGTCAGAACTTTTTGACAAGGGTTTGAGGAATCAGTTCCTTCGCAACAGATGCAATCCCCGGGTATGCGAGCCTTCTAAAGGCAGAGGTCCTCTGGCAAAAAACTTGGGGACAAGGCATCCTTTGGTAGAAATTACAGATTCTCTGCCTCTGCCGCCAGCACAGATGAGGATAAATGCTCAAAAGCTTTTAGTGTTGGAATGTTAGGATTTCCTAGGTGAACATGCTCAGAGGGCCTGCTGTGATTCGTTCTGCCACCCTGCCGCTGCAAACTCCTCCGCTGCCCCAATTCGGAGATAATAATCGGCTTAAGTTGTTTTCTGGGTCAGCTAATGTTGATTTGGCCCGAGAAGTCGCCCGCTATCTGGGGCTTGACCTGGGGCCGATGGTGAGAAAGCGATTCGCTGATGGAGAGCTTTACATCCAAATCCAGGAATCCATTCGTGGCTGCGATGTTTATTTAATACAGCCGACTTGCCACCCGGTCAATGACCATCTGATGGAACTGCTGATCATGGTCGATGCCTGTCGTCGGGCATCGGCCCGTCAGATTACGGCGGTGATCCCTTACTACGGTTATGCCCGTGCAGATCGAAAAACTGCAGGAAGAGAGTCCATCACGGCTAAGCTAGTAGCTAACCTGATAACCAAGGCCGGTGCCAATCGGGTCCTGGCGATCGATCTTCACTCTGCCCAAATTCAGGGTTATTTCGATATTCCCTGCGATCACGTGTATGGCACCCCGGTTCTCATTGACTACATCGCCAGCAAACATCTGGAAGATCTGGTGGTCGTTTCCCCAGACGTAGGTGGTGTGGCTAGGGCCAGGGCTTTGGCAAAGAAGTTAGACGATGCGCCCTTAGCCATTATCGACAAGCGACGTCAGGCTCACAATGTGGCCGAAGTGATGAACGTCGTCGGTGATGTGCACGGGAAGACAGCGGTGCTGGTCGATGACATGATTGACACCGCCGGTACCATTTGCGAAGGGGCAAGGTTGTTGAAGCGAGAGGGGGCTCGGCAGGTTTACGCCTGTGCCACCCATGCTGTCTTTTCTCCCCCAGCCGTTGAGCGATTGTCTAGCGGTTTATTTGAGGAAGTGATTGTTACCAATACCATTCCCATGACCACTTCCCGGCAGTTTGACCAACTGACGGTATTGTCCCTGGCCAATTTGCTGGGCGAAGCGATCTGGCGAATCCACGAAGAAAGCTCAGTTAGCAGCATGTTCCGCTAAACCCGGTCGTGAAAGGTTGTTTCTCAAAGTCTCTGAGGGTATCAGCGACTGCGAACAGCCGATGAAGACAAAATAAAACCCTGCCCTGGGCCCAGAGCAGGGTTTTATTTTGCTTGAATTAAGCGAAATCATCGATCCGGTAGGCGGAGATCACAAGTTCCTCGAGCAGTTTTATGGCTTTTGGTCCATCTCAGATGAGGACCCTAGTTCTGAACCAAAGACATCCTCCACCGATGCCTTTGGAGACAGGTCCTATAC
The DNA here is from genome assembly GCA_964590465.1 of uncultured bacterium. Classification (GTDB taxonomy): domain Bacteria; phylum Cyanobacteriota; class Cyanobacteriia; order Phormidesmidales; family Phormidesmidaceae; genus CAZPYG01. The sequence continues at coordinate 23,674 of CAZPYG010000062.1, forward strand.
GAAACAGGTGATCGCCAACTTAGAGTTCATCGCCAACAAATTCGGGCTCACCGCTGCCGGGAATTGGCCAGTCAGGGTTCTCGCCGCCAACGATGCACTGGTCCATGGCGACATACTCCTGGCTGAGTTGCTGGAGGGCGTTGATCAGCACATCGAGGGCTAAGGCATCACTGGTACCCAGGTCAAACCAGCATCTAGCCCAGAGCCCGTCGTATTCCAGTTGGGCCATGTTGTGCATGACTGACAACATGGCATCATCCAGTTGGCCCTGGTTGTAGGTCAGGTAGCTAATGTCGAGACCTGTGTCTTGCACCTGCAGATTCTCAGCATTGAAACCGCCCAACTTCCCAAGAAAAAACCAGGAAGAGAAGATTTCCTCAATGTATTGTTTTTCGGCATCGGAGGGCACGGTTTCAAATTTGAGCCAGATCCAAAGGTTAAAGAAGTCGCACTCGCGAAATTCTACCTGCATAGTTGATTGTTTGACATCACGTTAGCAGTGTATCCATCTTGCGGGTTGAATGGACATAATGCTGGACAAATATTCCCGAGAGTTTCCTTAAAGTCTGTTCCCGTAGAGATAGAGGGGTGTCACAGCACTGATGAAAAGCTTTGCTCCACTCCTGCGACCTGCTCCTGGAACAACGGCAAGGGTTCCTGATAACGTTCTAGAGTGGCTATATCGTCAAGGGCTAACTATCCCCCAGACCTGACTGGTCGTAGCATACATTGCCGTCTATCCCTTCTAGGATACAGGCTTCGTATCTAATTTGGTTGACGGTTGATGCTGGCAGTTGAGGGGCATAGGCCAAAGCCGCTTCATACATCTCTAAGCTAGCCTGGTTGTCGGCCTGACGCTTCAAAATCTGGGCTTTCAGATAAAGCAGGTCAGGATTCTCTGGGGCCACCTCAAGGGCTTTGTTCACTTCTGCTAAGGCTTCGTCATACCGTTCTAAATCTCTTAAGCCAATGGCGATGCCTCGATGGGCCAAATAGGCTGGATAGCCGTTCTGAAGGCGGGCAATGGCCTGGTCGGGGTTCGCGAAGGGAAGATTTACGGCCAACAGAAGATCCATAAATCCCTTCAGCAGGCTCAATTCGGGATCTTCAGGGTCAATGGCTGCAGCGGCATCCAGGTCTCGAAAAACCTGCTGTAGCATCCGCAGGGTGGTGGGAGTTCCCCTGGCAATACCCTGGGTTTGCAGGATGTATGCGCCTTCCAGAAAAATGCCGACTGCGCTATACAAATGCCCCCTCAAAGGGTCGGTGTCTAATAAGGCTTCCGCCGCTGCTTGAGTTTGCAGGGCACGGTTTTCCAACTGGTCATTATCATCATTGAGATAGCCCAGAGCTGCTGCCATGGCATAGTTCATGGGTTCTTCGGGTTCGGCTGCGATGGCGGCTTCTACTAATGCCTGGGCTTCGACATAGTTGCCTTCATAGAATAGGGCCTCAAACGCGGCTTCACTAGCATCGCCGATATCGTGGGGGTTATTGGGGCGAAACGGATCTCCCGCCAGAGCTGAAAGGGCCGTCATCCCCAGTACAACCGTGGTAAAAGCCCCGGTCAGCAAGGTTTTCATTGCCGACTGGCCAATACCTTTCTGTCTGTTAATTAAAGCCTGGGACGATCGCAAAATCATAAAGTGACTCCTCCGCTGGGATCCGCAAAGACTCAAGCAAGCCTGCTCCAGAATAGCGCTTAAAACCTGAACCTGTGGCCCATAAAACGCTGTTCTGGGATGATGCTTATTGTGACAAACCCACCGGGATTAGTCGAAGGTAGTGTTACACCTGATACATTGTCCCCCCTAGGTGGGCTACTTTACGACTGCGATCGCGGCTGGAATAGGGCACACTGGGAAACAGCTACCCCATCTTTATTGGTCTGTCTTAACCCCGGGGATTGAATGTTAAATATCCGCCAACTTTGTTACCACCCTGCAGCCAGTTCAATGCCTATTTTGGAGCAGGTTTCCCTTGAACTCGGGCCGCAAGAATTCGGTCTGATTTGTGGTCCCAGTGGGTCCGGCAAAACCACGTTGTTAGAAATTATGGCGGGGTTGGCCAAGCCGACCAGGGGTACCGTTCAATGGCGGGAACAAACCTTAGAGCCAGAATCCCTCCGGCAGCTGGCGGGATTAGTATTCCAGTTTCCCGAACGGCATTTTTGCGGGCAAACCATCCTGGAAGAGCTGCGGTTGGGCCATCCTGAAATTGAACGAGAACAGATTGAGCAGGCCCTGCAATCCGTAGGTTTAGATCAACTGTCCCTGGATACGGCTCCCCATGCTCTCAGTGGTGGCCAACAACGGCGGTTGGCACTGGCCGTACAGCTGATTCGTAAACCCTACCTTTTACTATTGGATGAGCCCACTGCCGGTTTAGATTGGTCCATGCGACAGCAGGTGGCCAATCTATTAGGGCAGCTCAAGAAAAACTGGAGTTTGCTGGTTGTATCCCATGATGCCGACGAGCTAGAGTTTCTGGCGGATCGCTGCTGGCAGATTGACCACGGCAGGTTAACGCCAATATCAAAACCGGCCCTGACGGAAGCAGGGGCCTAGGGAGATGGCAGAGCCATTGCCGAATCCAGTGCATCTCTGGGAGTCAACCCTGAACTGGCATCCTGATGATTACCAGCAGCGTTCTTTTCAGGCACTCTATGAGGCGTTAATCGAGATCAACCAGCAGGTTAACCTGACCCGGATTACAACCCCGGAAGACTTTTTGGAAAAACACCTGTGGGATTCTTTGCAGGGTATTGCTCCCTGGTTATCCCAGGAGTCAGATCAATCTGCCAATGCCTCCCCGCCTGATTCCGCTTCCCGGAGTTCATTATCTGCGGTCGATATCGGCACCGGAGGAGGCTTCCCCGGACTACCAGCGGCCCTGGCACACCCTCACTGGCAGGTTAGCTTGATGGACTCCACCCAAAAGAAAATTGCCGCCATTAAATCAATTGCGGAGGAACTGGGCTTAAGTAACGTCAGTTTTATGGCAGAACGCGCCGAACATGTGGGGCATCAACCGGTTTATCGGGAAGCTTTTGACCTGGCACTGATTCGGGCCGTTGGCCTTACGAACACCTGCGCTGAATATACCCTCCCCCTGATAAAACCGGGGGGGCGGGCCGTGCTTTACCGGGGTAACTGGGAAACAGCAGAGGAAATAGATTTGAAAGCGGTGCTTCCCCAACTGGGCGGCAAACTGCTGCAGGTGAGGAAATGCCAAACGCCCATCACCCATGGAGTGCGGCACTATGTAGATATTCTCAAGGTGGGACGAACCCCGGACAAATTTCCCAGAGCGGCGGGGATTCCGGCTAAAACCCCCCTCCAGGGAAGTTAACGGCGGCGATCCTGCAGTTTTCGGTAAACGGCCTTGAGATCGACATCGTGGTGGGCCAGGGCAACCAGGGTGTGATAGAACAGGTCGGCTACTTCCCCGGCGATCTCATCGGGTTCATCATCTTTGCAGGCCATAACCACCTCAGCGGCTTCTTCACCAATTTTTTTGAGGATTTTGTTATCTCCTCCAGCCAGCAGTTTGCAGGTGTAGGAAGCGGGGTTGGGGTTGGTTTTGCGATCGCGAATCACCTCAAACACCTGAGACAACGTATCCGCTGGAGGCGCTTGCTGCTGTGCTGCCACCTGATGAAAACAGCTGCGCTCTCCGGTATGACAGGCAATATCCCCAATTTGTTCAACCGTGACCAGCAGGGCATCGCTATCGCAGTCGTAACGGATAGATTGAACTTTTTGCAGATGGCCTGAGGTAGCCCCCTTATGCCAGTATGCCTGGCGGGAACGACTCCAAAACCAGGTATCTCCGGTTTCCAGGGTTTTTTGTAAGGACTCCCGGTTCATCCAGGCCATCATCAGCACGGTACCGTCCAGATAATCCTGCACAATGGCGGGCACCAGGCCCTGCTCGTTGTAGCGAATTTGATCAACCGGAACGGCATCTATCAAGGATGATGAGGACGTAACAGACATAGGTTGAGCATCAGTTGGGGGAACTACCTTCCTACTCTAATATTTTGTGAGGGTTAGTTTCGGGAAGATTTTGATGGCACAGCCAGTCGTACTGATTACCGGGTGTTCTTCCGGCATTGGTAGAGCCCTTTGCCAGGCGTTTCTCAAGCGTGGATTTCGTGTTGTTGCCACCGCCCGACGGGTAGAATCCCTTGCCGAGCTGGCAGCTCAGGGGATGATCACCCTGCCCCTGGAGGTAACCGATGCCGTGGCCATTCAAACCACGGTGGAAGGTATTCTGGCCCAGGTAGGGCGCATCGACATACTCGTTAATAATGCAGGCTACGGCCAATTTGGCCCCCTGATGGATATTTCTAAAAACGCCCTGGAGCAGCAGTTTGCCACTAATGTTTTTGCCCCTTTAGAACTGGTTCAGCGGGTGGCTCCCATCATGAAGGCCCAGGGCAGGGGAGTGATTATCAACATCGGCAGCATTTCGGGGCTAGTCACGACTCCCTTCGCAGGGGCTTATTGTGCCTCCAAGGCGGCCTGCCATGCGATCTCTGACGCCCTGAGGCTGGAGCTGCAGCCCTTTGGCATTGATGTGGTGACGGTACAGCCGGGGGCCATCCTCTCCAATTTTGGTCAATCCGGAGAGGCCTCGCTGGAGGGGTGGGATCCGACGGATTCCTGGTACAGGCCCCTACAGAACCAGATTAAAAATCGAGCCAGTTTATCCCAGGCAGGGGGCATGTCTGCTCAACGGTTCGCAGCATTACTTGTTGACAACGTCGTCCCAGGGCGGCCTTCCCCAAAGCTGAGGTTAGGGCCCAAAAGCGCCTGGTTACCGCTCCTGCAACAATGGCTACCGACCCGATTTTTCGAAGCCCTTCTAGCCCGCAAATTTGGTCTGAGTTCCGGGGCTATTGAACGTTCTCATAATCGGTAAGAACTCAGCAGATCAAAACTTTTGCCGACTTCAGCACCTTTTTTCTGCCAACAAAAGTTAACATAGATATTAATAAAGCTTGTCTAAGTCTGGACGTGGGGTACTACCTGGGGTAGACCAAATTTCCTGGAGTAGTGTTCAGCATTTGGTCTGGGCTTGAGGCAACCCGATGCTCAACGTAAACGCAGGAGAGGTTCATGACCGGATTTATTCGCGGTTTGTTTGGTGGCAAAGCTCAAAACCCAGGGGAATCTGACCGGCCTGTTCGGCCCAAGCGAGAGGTTCAAAAGCCTGCCGATCCCCAGGGAGGCGCTTTTTTTCTGGACCCTGACGATGCCAAGTCCTATGGCGACATTGACTACATGCGCACCGTCAAAACCGTCCGCCGTACCTTCGCCAAGAAGCGGGGCGAAACGGGCGAAAAGGAAAGCATTCGTCAGATTTCTGCTATGGACAGCATGCGCATGCAGGAAAATGGCACCCCCGAGCAAAAGCCTGCTGCCCCCGAATCAACCTTCCAACCCACCATCAAGAAGGACACCGCCAGCTTTGATCGTCGTAAAACCGACACTAACCTAGACATGTTCCGTCAGATGGCGAAGGACATGAAGAAGTAGACCTGGCAGGCTCAAATC
>CAZPYG010000063.1:0-28360 GCA_964590465.1 uncultured bacterium
GGGTGGGCACTGCCCACCAGCCTTAAATCAGTGACATTCGACTCTAGACCGGAATGTCGCTGAAATAAGCTGAAATCAACCCTCGCAAATCGCCAAAACCCTTGATCTGCCGTAGGGTGGGCACTGCCCACCAGCCTTAAGGCAGCGCTATTCACTCTAGACCGTCACCTCCCAAACGAAATCATTAGCAGTGAATCAATATTTCTGCGCATTGCGCAGTCATTGAATGACTTAGTTACTCCATAAGCAAAGAATGACAGTATTTTTTACGAAAGTTGTGCCCTTCACTACAAAATTTATGGACCGATGCCTTTAATCTCAAAGCCAAGCAGGTCGTTTGCCCGCCAGTGCCGGGGATCGAGGTCTCCCGATCCCATCGCGACCCGTGTCAGGCTTATCAGTTTCGTCGAGCTTTCAGCTATCGAAGTGTGTTCCTATGTTGCCGAAGCGTTTTTTCATTCTTTCCGCACTGGGTGCTTTATTTGTGGGGGGCTGTGGGGCGTCGCCTCCCGCTGACACTGCTGAAGCACCCTCGCCAGATAGCGCCGAAGCAGCGCCTTCAGATGACTTGATACCGGTTAAAGCGGGTCACTTGGTCGCGTTGGACATGGCTCCGTTGTTCGTAGGTGTTGAATCGGGCTGTTTTGAGCAGCATGGGCTGGCGGTGGAGACGGTGTTCTTCACCAATCCCGGCGATAACAATGCAGCCCTGGCCGGTAGCCAGATCGACTTCAGCACCAACCCCTTTACCCTGCCGTTTTTTGCCGCCAATAGCGGTGTGCCCATCAAAACGGTGGCGGCAGCCGGTGGATGGGGTGTCATGCAGGTGATTATTGACAGCGCATACGCAGTCGAGTCCATCGCCGACCTGGCCACCTTTGTGGCGGAAAATCCCGACCAGAAACTAAAAATTGCCACCCTGCGGGGAGACACCCTGGAGCTAATTCTGGTGGATGGATTCGAGCAGGCCGGCATCGACCCGGACGCCTTTGAGATGGTCTATTTCGACGATCTGCTGGCGATGGTCGATGCCTTCAGGTTGGGAGAGGTAGACATCCTCAGCCACATCAAGCCCTACACCACGCAGTTTGTCGCCACTGGTGATGCCACGGTTATTACCGATAACGCAGAAGTCTGGTCGCCCACGACTCCGAATACCGTGGTGAGCGTTCTGGAGAAAACCCTCAACGAGCGGACTGAAGTGGTGCAGGCCTACATTCAGGGGCTGCAATGTGCAGCAGAAATTATCAATACCGACCCCGACCAGGCCATCGAGCTACTTGTCGATGGCAACTACTACCGGGTTGAGGATGATGTGTTGCTGACTGCCTTCACAACCCAACCTTCCCCCATCACCTTTACCCCTGACCTGGATGCCGTCCAGACCGTGGTCGATAAGATGGTGCAGCTGGAGTACATTCAGGCGGACGTACCGGCAAAAGATATCTTTGATGTCTCGATCGTAAAAGAGCTAGAGAAGTAGCATGGTGAGGACTACATCCCAGTTTCTTATCCTCTTAAGTAGGTCGGTGGAATCTAAAGTAGGATGTGTTAGGCGTAGCCGTAACGCATCAAAGTCCTGACCAGCATGGGTTACGCTGCGCTAACCCATCCTACGAGGTCTTACATTTAATCTGTCCCACCGACTTATCTAAAATCTCTTGCTTTGACAAGAAAACTTCCTTTCAAAAGCAAAGAGGTTTTTCGGGCTCCCCTGCTGCCAAAATGGGAGAAAGGGGTTAGGGGATGAGGGCAACGCTTACGAAGTGAGATCCGCTTATGGCAAAAGGCAATTTTAGTAAGCAAAATATCATCCCACAATCGCTGCTGCCCCTGGTTTGCGGGTTAGTTTCTCTTGCCGTTTTTGTGGGAGTTTGGGAAGCCATTGGCGCAAATCCTGAAAACCCCATTTCCCAGGTCTTACCACCCCCATCGAAGTTTCTGCCGGTGCTGTTTGAGAGCGACTTTAAGATTGGTCTTGGCTCTCAATCTGCATCCATTTACCAGTCTGTCACCGTCACCCTGATCCGGGTACTTTTGGGGATGACGGTGGCTTTTTTGGGCTCGATTATGTGTGGCCTGTTAATCAGTCTTTCGAAGTGGTCAGAGTTGTTTATTCTACCGATTCTGGGCTTGATGGCTCCCATCGCCCCCATCGCCTGGGTGCCCCTGGCGTTAGTCATTTTTGGTGTCAGTAACCTGACGGCGGTTTTCATTGTGTTTATGGGGGTCTTTTTTACCCTGACCATTGCCACCGTAGCGGAAATCAAAAGAATCCCCGAAAACTTACTGGTCACCGCCGAGAATCTGGGGGGAGGCAACTTTGCCCGATGGAAGTTTGTCATCATCCCCGCCGTTTTACCCGGTGTGTTCACCCTGCTCAGAATTAATTTCATCGCCGCCTGGATGGCCGTTTTGGCCGCTGAAATGACCGGTTTGAGGGATGGCCTCGGCACTGTGGTGATGACCGGACGCAACCTGTTTAACAGCAACCTGATCTTGCTGGGCATTTGCATTATCGGCATTACCGGGTTTGCGGTGGACCGACTGCTGCTGCTGATTCAAAGAAAGTTTTTCTGGTGGAAGATTTAACCGATGAGCAGCCACTCCTCAGTCCAATATGACCTCCATCGCCAGCCCATTCTGGCCTGTCAGCATGTGGCGAAAACTTTCCAAACGAATCAAAAGTCGCCGTTCACGGCCCTGGAAGGAATCAATCTGGACGTTGCCAGGGGAGACTTTGTCACCATTCTGGGCCGTTCGGGGGGAGGAAAGTCGACCCTGCTGAAGTTATTAGGTGGGTTTGTTCCCCCCTCCTCGGGGCAGGTTTTATTTCATGGGGTGCCCTTGTCGGGGATAACCCCCAAAATCGGCATGGTGTTCCAGGAAAACACCCTGTATCCCTGGTTAACCGTTGAGCAAAACATCGGCTTTAGCTTTAAGGTGCGGGGCAAGCAAAAACGTCAGTATGCCCTGCGGGTTCAGGAGGTAATGGAGCATGTTGGCCTGGCCCAGGCTCGGCACCTCTACCCCCACCAGCTTTCCGGGGGGATGAAACAGCGGGTTTCTATCGCTCGATCCCTGGCCATTCAGCCCGATGTGCTGCTGCTGGACGAACCCTTTTCGGCCCTGGATATTCAGCTGCGGCGGCGTCTGCAGAAATTTTTGCTGAATATTTGGCAGGAGACCAAGGCCACTATGGTGCTGGTCACCCATGATGTGGAAGAGGCGATCTTGCTGGGACAGAAGCTGATTGTGGTTGGTGGTCAACCGGGACACATCATTGAAGAGGTGGATATTTCAGCCCCAGCGTTCAAGGATCGCTATGACAGGCAGTTTTTAGGCCTTCAGCAACATCTGGAAGGGGTGGTTGGCGAGGAACCTGAGGCGATGGAAAATGCCCGAAGTTTAGCGGCTATTCCAGGTAAATAGGTTTACTCCTGGCTGATTCTCGCCGGATACTGGGCCTTATAGATTTTTAAAATGTTCCTGGAATTCAACCCCGTAATGGCATCTTTTTTCTTGAGCCAATTGATGAACGAGAGGAGGTCTTCGTTATTTTTATAAATATACTCCAACATGATATCGAATTCCCCGGTCACAGCGGACAGATAACTAATGCTTTCCATATTGACCAATGCTTCTAACACCGTTTCGAAAAAGTCTGGCTCAACTTTCAGCTCAATATAGGCGACATTTTCATACCTGACCTTTCCGGTGTTGATAAAGGCACTGATGGTAATAATGCCATCATCCAGTAGCCGCTTCATACGGTATCTGACGGTGGCTTCTGGAGTGTCAATTGAACGGGCAATATCGCGATAGGGGATTCTGCCATTGTGTTGCAAGAGTTCGATAATCTTAAGATCAAGACTATCGATTTCATGGTCTCGCAGGTTTTCTATGTCGACATTACCGTTAGTTATCATTGCATTAATTTTTTGGATGTCTAAAGTTTAGTATAACAGCCACTTTTGGTTAACTATACTGACGGCCATTTAGAGGCTCTGGTTTTTCAGATCTGCACGGGATTACATTCCAACAAAACATTCTTTAATATGTTGCTTGATATACAGTTTTTGATGTCTATCTTTTTTAAGATATTGTCAAATCAGTCATGGTAATCAATCAAGCATTAAAGTTGAACTTTCTCCACGGTTTTTTAATCTTGTAATTTCAAAAAAACGAGAATTTCAAGCTCCTAGACTTCACTAAGTAGGTAGCCAGAATTATCTGTAAGATGTCATTCCGACCAGCGGGAGGGATCTCAAACTATCGCTATAAGCCAAGATGTCTTGATTCCGCTCCGCTCCACTCGACATGACACATGTCAAGTTTATTTAGGCCGACCTACTTACCAGTAAAGTAAACCTTGTCCAAGTCCAGAAGTGGAGTTTTGCCTTAGAGAAAACTACAGATCTCGAGCTGGATTTGGTGTAACAGTCCAAAACTGACGCGGCATTCTACGGAGGGTATCATCCTTGCAAAGCCTGATTCCGACTACAGTGTTGACGGGTTATCTGGGGGCGGGTAAGACGACCCTGCTCAACTATATTCTGACGGCCCAGCACGGCAAACGGATTGCTGTTATCGTTAACGAATTTGGTGAGGTGGGCATCGACAATCAGCTCGTGATCGATGCTGACGAAGAAATCTTTGAAATGAACAACGGCTGCATCTGCTGCACCGTGCGGAGTGACTTGATCCGCATCGTCAGTACCCTGATGGAGCGCGCTGAAGATTTCGACTACCTGATGATTGAAACCACGGGGTTAGCTGATCCAGCTCCGGTGATTCAGTCCTTTTTTATAGATGAGGTGATGCGATCTCGCCTCCTCCTGGACGCCATCGTCACCGTCGTTGATGCCAAATATATCTGGGACCACTGGGACAGCAGCGAGGCCCAGGAGCAGATCGCCTTTGCCGATGTGGTTTTGCTGAATAAGGTCGATCTGGTCTCGCCTCCGGTGCTGGAAGAACTGGAGCAGCGGATTCGGAGTATGAATGCGATCGCCAAAATCCACCCGACTCAGCATTGCCAGATTGCCCTGGATACCGTACTGGGAGTCGGAGCCTTTGACCTGAAGAATGCCCTCAGCATTGATCCGGAGTTCCTCGACGAAGAGGCCCACGACCATGACGAGACCGTTTCATCGGTGGCCATCCAGGAGTCTGGAGTAGTCAACGGAGACAAGCTCAACCGCTGGCTCTACCAGCTGGTACAAACCCGTGGTCCTGACCTTTTTCGGATGAAAGGCATTCTTGACATGGACTACGAAGACCGCAGATTCGTGTTCCAGGGGGTTCACATGACCCTGGATGGACGTCCCGGACGCCCCTGGCAACCAGGAGAGCCTCGCCGGAACGAGCTGGTCTTCATTGGCCGCGACCTGGATGAAGCTGAGCTGCGGCGTGGTTTTAGCCAGTGCTTGATGTAATAACAACGTTGATTCGGAGCACAATCTGCCATGAAACAATCCGAAGCCTTAACCATTAGCATCGGCGTACTCGGCGGTGTGGATGTATTTCTGACCGCAACCGTCATCCCTGTGCCGGTTTGGGTGACCTTTACCGCCTGGGCCTCCTTCTTTATTGTGGGGGGCGGTGTGCAGGGCTTTATTAAGTCCATTTCCTGCAACATTACAGGGATTATTATTGCGGCTTTGTCTCTATGGGCCATTGACTTAATTGGCCCTAATCCTCTGGTGGCCGCCATATGTGTGGGTATTGGCAGTGCCGCCATGGTGCAGGCCTCTAAGTTGCCCTTTACCTACGGCATCATCCCGGCCATTGTGTGGGGCTTTTCCCAAACCGTTGGAACTGTTGCGGTTACCGGGTTGCCGGTGACGGCTTCTCTACCCAATAATCCGGTCTTAATCGCGATCGCTGCCATGATTCTGGGGAACCTCTTCGGCTACCTGTCCGAAGCCTGGGGCAAGGCCATGACCACAGCTCCTGCCGTAGCCACGGCAGGAGAGGGTGCCAGGAAAATTCGAAACTAAGAAACGAGGATCTAATAACATCCAATTTTTGTAGGGCAGGCATCTTGCCTGCTCTTGGACAGCCGGGACGGCTATCCCACATTATTGAATTTCCATTCCTAAGTAACGTTCAGGTCAATAAAGTCCCAGTATTATTCCCGCGCAAGCCGACATCCATTATGGAGTAGCTATTCCAATCGGCACTTTTTTGGGGGGCGCATATCTAAGCCGAAGGTCACTAATTTAAGGCTGGTGGGCAGTGCCTACGGCAGATCAAGGCTTCTGACCATTAGCAGAGGTTGATTTCAGCTTATTTCAGTGCCATTCATCCCTAATCCCTTTTCAGTTTCTGAACATCTCAACCAGACAAATTTTCGATCCTTCAATCAGACAAAGGAGCTAAGAAGTCTATGAAATTGCAACATTCCCTGGGAGGACTGGAAGGCCTCGGTCCCGTGGATTTCCAGAAAAAGGTTTTTGTCGAATATTGGGAAAAGCGTATCTTCGGCATCCACACCGCCATGATGGGTTTGAGTTCTCACCTGAAAGAGGCCCTACCCCAATACCCCATCGAGCAGGTTCCTACCGCATTTAAAGACATTTGGACCTGGGCCGACCTGCGGCGAGGGGCCGAAGCCATGAACCCCTTCGACTACTTCAAGCTGCGCTATTACGAAAAGTGGCTGGGAGGGATTTCTGGGTTCTTTGTTGAAAAAGGCTATATTTCCCAAGAGGAATTGGATGAAAAGACCAGCTTTTATCTGAAAGAGGGCAACGTCGATCCGACCCCGCTGCCCCAGAAAGATCTCCCTGCCGTTGATGAGCAAGTGGTCAAATACTTAGAACTCGGCGATTCTCCCAAGCGAGAGGTCGGTATCCAGCCCAAATTTTCCGTGGGGGATGCCGTAGTCGTCAAAGATATGCCGGTGGTTGAACATACCCGACTGCCGGGGCACTTACGCGGTAAACCTGGGGTGATTGATCTGGTCTATGAAGGCTGTTATGCCTACTTCCCCGGCCCTTCTGACGGCCTGGGACCGGCCCAACCCAGCTACAGCGTTAAGTTCGATCCCAAAGACATCTGGGGTGAAGACCTGGCTGAACCGGGTTCCACTTTTTACGCAGATATCTTCGAGCTTTATCTCGATGCAGCTTGATTCGTTCCATTTTTGGTCTTTTTCTTGCGGTGTTTTTCGAAGTAAGTGAGGTGAATCTTTTATGTCAATCCCCGGAGACGAGCAATTTAACTACAGTCCCAACCGTGAGCTGGAAAGTGCTGCAAAAGTCAGGGCCCTGGAAGCGTTGTTGATTGAAAAAGGCATCATCGGCAGTGAGACGGTTAATAAGGTGCTGGACTACTTTGAGTCCAAGATGGGGCCATTTAATGGGGCGAAGCTAGTCGCAAAAGCCTGGGTCGATCCAGAATTCAAGGAACTGTTGGTCAAAGACTGTAATGCGGCCTGCACTGCCGTTGGCATGACCACCGGCATGTCTGGGGCAGAAGGCGAACACATGCGGGTGGCTGAGAATACCTCCTCCGTTCATAACTTGATTATTTGTACCCTGTGTTCCTGCTATCCCTGGCCAACCCTAGGATTGCCGCCTTACTGGTATAAAGACCCAACCTTTAGAGCCAGAGCCGCCCGCGAACCTCGCAAGGTTTTGAAAGAATTCGGCCTGGACCTGGATAACTCCGTCGATATTCGGGTTTGGGATAGCAGCGGACAAATTCGCTGGTGGGTGCTGCCCGAGAAACCTCCCGGTACTGACCACATGGGCGAAGCAGAGTTGGCAGCCCTCGTCACCCCAGAGTCGATGATGGGCGTTGCTAAAGTCACCGCTCCTTAGATCACCGATCCTTAGATCCATGAGAAATTGAGGTTTCCATGTTTACCCGATTTGAACATTTTGCCGCCTCAAGCTTGATGGGGAGTGACGAATCTCCCCCTCGGGAAAATGGAGGTCTAGCCTTCAAACGCAGTTGGGAACAGGTCGCCTTCGCCCTGGCCATTGCCCTGTCAAAAAGTGGGCACTACGAGTGGGAAGATTTTCGCCAAAATCTAATCTCTACCATTGGTGAATGGGAGTCGGACCATAACCTGGACGATCCAACCTGGGATTATTACCAGCGCTGGTATGCGGTTTTAGAAAAGCTCGTTCTGGAAACGGGGTTGGTGGATAAGGCAGAGCTGGATGAGAAATTAGCCGCTCTGCTGAACTGCGCCAGCTCCCATGCAGGACCAATCCATTCTGAAGTCTCACCGGCTCAAGGTTGAATAGCCTTCAAGTAGCTCGCGCCAATGACCAGAAAACCTGATCTGCTGTAGGGTGGGCACCGCTCAACAGCCTTACAGCAATGATATTCAGCACCAGTTAATCAAGCGTAATCAAAATACTTGCTTGGTTACTGCGGTAGCACCACAAGTCACCGTTAGGAGGAATCCATCATGCTTACTAAATTGTTTGCTAACTCGAGTTCAAAACTGATCATTATTGGCCTGGTCGTCATTGCCCCGTTATTGCTTTGTGCCCCGGCCCTGGCGCACCATCCCTTTGGTAGCGAAGCACCCGCCAATGCTGTTGAGGGGTTTTTATCCGGAGTAGGACATCCAGTTATTGGCCTTGATCACTTAGCATTCGTCATTACGGCTGGTTTACTAGCAGCCATTTTTAACCGAGGGTTACTGATTCCAGTGGCCTTCGTGATCACCTCGTTGCTGGGTACAATTGTTCACCTTTTGAACGTCAATTTGCCTGCACCAGAATTTTTTGTTTCTGCCTCTGTATTGGTGTTTGGCTTACTGTTGGCCATGAAAAATTCATTACCATCAGGCATCATGATCGCCCTTGCGGCAGTGGCGGGTCTGTTTCACGGTTATGCCTATGGAGAAGCGGTTGTTGGTGCGGGTATGCCATCTTTGCTGGCTTATCTAATCGGTTTTTCGACCATTCAAATGGTTATTGCTGTAGGTGTTTACCTGATAGCCAAACAGCTAGGGGCGAATGGTGATGCTAAACCCTTAAACCTGCGCTTTGCAGGGTTTACCCTCGCAGGTATTGGTGCTGCATTTCTCTCCGCCACAGTTTTAGGATGATTTCCCCTTATTTCTTTAGGCCCAATCACCCACGGTTGTAATCCCATTGACTGCTCCACTAGCAGATACTGAAACAATTCGGTCTAACGGCTAAATTGAACGGCGGCTAATATCTTTTGCTTCTTCACCAACAGCTCTCCGTCCGCTCCAACGTGTTGTTAGACCGGGTTTGCGCGACAAAGTCACAACCTTTCTTCCGCTTTCTTCTTGCTTTTTACGTAGATCTACAAATATTGCATTCCCCCCCGTAACCCCACGGCAATGGTACTGTTGCGCTCAATCTCCTTCATCACATCCCGTGCCCGCTCAATCACCGACGGCGGCAGTCCTGCCAGGCGACCGGCTCCGATGCCGTAGGACTTATCCGCCCCGCCGGGCTGCACCTGGTGCAGGAAGATGATCTGGTCCGGCATGTCCTTCACCGTGACCTTGTTGGCGATGTTGGGATTCAGCGCCGCCAGATGTTCTGCCACTACCCAGGCGATGGAGATGTCGTCGAAGGTAGTGGTGCAAGTACCCGGCTAAATCGGCTCCGGTTCTGCTTGGAAGGATTTGCAACAAGCTTGGAGTGGAATGCCTCAGCAGGGTAGCCCGACTGATATAAACCTCGTCCAAGTCCAGAAGTAGAGTTTTGCCTTAGGGAAAGCTATAGGTTTCGAGCTGGACTTGGTATAGTTCAACCGTCTGCTGTGTTTGAATCATCAGCTTGTGCTGTTGCAGCGAAAGGCTGATTATCTTTCATTACTCTAATTAAGAAGCGCAACGCCTCATTGACGGCATCAGCATTGGGGAAGATTTCGGCAACATCCGGCTCTAACTGGACGGTTGTACCGCCAAACTCTTTTCTACCAGGCCCCAATCTTCTGACCCGGAGGCTCTTCAAGTCATACTCTGTGCGCAAATCGTCTTCCATGGATAACTTATCCTTCTTTATAGCGGCACAAATGTATCTGAGCCAATTTCCTGCCTTACTAGAGCTGCCAGCTTATCCCATTGGGTATCGGTGGTGGCTTCAAAGCTTGCTTGCCAAGCCTTTTCGTCTTCTAGCTCAGCCAGGCGCCGAGAAGCGATCGCATCTTGCTGTTCATCGGAAAGCTTTGAAACTTCGGCAATGGCTTTTTGAAGGAGTTCAGTCATGGGTAAATCAGCTACCAATTACGGTGATAGTCTATTGCCATCATACCCAGGTTCCACGTCGCCCTCCAGCTTTGCTCTACAGTGTCGAAGTTAGCCAGCACTAGCAGGATGGCTGCTATAGCAGCATTCATATTCTCCTACGATGTAACTACACTGTAAGTATCAGAGAATGACCGACATCAGCTTTGAATGGGACGATCGCAAAGCCCAGCAAAACGAAAAGAAACACGGCATCTCCTTTGAGGAAGCTCAAACCGCCTTCTACGATGAAAATGCACGACTTACCCCCGACCCCGACCACTCCCAAGACGAAGACCGCTATATCCTGCTCGGACTGAGTGCCGTCCTACGAGTGCTCATCGTCTGTCACGTCTACCGTCAAAATGACGAAGTAATTCGCATCATTTCTGCCCGTAAAGCGACCAAACGAGAACAACAGCAATATCAGAGGTTTGTGCCATGAGAGAGGAATACGATTTCACCGAATCTGTCCCCAATCCTTATGCCAAAAAGCTGAAGAAGCAAGTCACCATTCGTTTAGAGGAAGATGTGGTGGACTACTTCAAGGCGCTAGCGGAAGACACGGACATTCCTTACCAAACCTTGATTAATCTCTATCTGAAAGACTGCATGAGGGCACAACGGAAGCTGTCGCTGGAGTGGGTAAACTAGACCAGCGACTGGGACTGAGTGCTCTTTATTCTCCTTGGACCGTCGCCCTCCTTAGACCGTTGCCGTGATTTGGGCGGCGGCTACTCTCTCCACAGTTCCACGGCAGTCGTGCTATTCCGCTCAATCTCTTGCATCACATCCCGCGCCAGCTGAATCAACGAGGGCAGCAACCCCGTCAGCTGCCCCGCGTTCTTCAAGACACTTTCGGTTGAAAAGCAAAGACATCCATTGAAACTGTTTTTTCAGGATGAGTATCACTGTGAAGCATCTGGCGAACTGCTTCGGTAGCCTCACGGGTAAACGTTTCCTCACCGCAGAGACTGCAAACTTTAGCTGGAATGTCTTCCACCAGGACAAACCTGCCATCGATTTGGAAAACTTCGCTCACCCTTTCCACATGGCAACTAGTAGAACCGCAAACAGCACATTTGAACGTCATGTTCTCCTCACTGAATAGTCTGTCCATTCTTTTCGGAATTGACTCTAGATACCTGCAAGTGCAGTGATCGGTCAGCGTGAGTAAATCCTAACAACAGACAACTGGGAGAGTACTTATCACGTTGCTGCCACAGTGAGTCGGTCTCAAGCTTTGCTTTTCAAAGCCAAACTTAACAAGTACTACCAAGATGGCTGCTGTAGCGAGTCAGTTAAGTTGGAAGCAGAGCTAACGACTTGGCCGAGTATAGTGAAATCGGTTTTAACATAGAACACCAAGAAAACAGTTCTGATGATCAGGATGGTGAGAATGCGGGTATTGTCCAAAGGGAATTAACTCACCGGCTCATGGCTAACTGCGGCCCCTGGGGACTCATTTGAGGTAGCTTGGAATCAACTCTCCTGATATGCTGCTGAAATTAGTTGGCTGGAAACCTCAACAATGAACCATTTTGTCTTACCATGAATTTCTTGCCAATCTGCATAATAAGTGCCGCGAATTTCAATTTTTGAATCTTTCACACCCGTTGGTTTCCGTATTTGACCATGAATGTGTTCCCCACCACGAAACATAGAATAGATACCCTCAGATTTGCCTGAATAGAACAAATGGTCATCAACAACTGCGACAAAAAATCCAGCTTTGAAGCCCGCCTGTATTAGCTGCTCAATGAACAAGATATCCTTACAGAAACTATACATTTGCTCCGGCACTTGGCCATTACGTGGATACTTAAGTTCGATAACACCTAAGCGCTGCTGCGTACTTCGATCGACAAGTGAAATATCAATCTCCTTTTTTACGAACCGTTGCTTCTCAAAATTAAAATAACTGACATTTCTTTCAAATTCGACCCTGTAGGCAGGGAATTGGGAACGCAAAAAAAATCCCAATTCATGCTGAAAGCTAAATTCGTTATAAATCTCCACCTTGCCAGTTTCGACAAGACGCATGAAGTTACAGATGTTTTCGGTGAAATTCACAACAGTTTACACCGCCACCGGACTATCGATATTTATTAACCCCAGCGAAGCTATTTATTCATTTCAGAACTCAAGCCCCAAACAAATCCAGCTGCTCGGAAGGGTCGTAAACCCCATTACCCTCCTTCGCCCGTCGCCGAGTCTTGGGCGGTTTCTGCTTCTCTCCCCTTAACCCCACGGCAATCGTACTGTTGCGCTCGATCTCCTTCATCACATCCCGCGCCCGCTGAATCACCGAGGGGGGCAACCCTGCCAGACGACCCGCTTCAATGCCGTAGGACTTATCCGCCCCGCCGGGCTGCACCTGGTGCAGAAAGATAATCTGGTCCGGCATTTCTTTCACCGTCACCTGGTAGTTGGCGATGTTGGAGTTCAATGCCGCCAGCTCGTTCAGCTCGTGGTAGTGGGTGGCAAAGATCGTCCTGGCCCCGATATCCGCCGCCAGGTGTTCGGCCACCGCCCAGGCAATGGAGAGGCCGTCGAAGGTGGCAGTGCCGCGACCGATTTCGTCCAGCAGCACCAGGGAGCGGGGGGTGGCGTGGTTGAGGATGTTGGCGGTCTCGTTCATTTCCACCATAAAGGTGGATTGGCCGGTGGCCAGGTCATCCACGGCACCGACCCGGGTGAAGATGCGATCACAAATCCCCAACCTGGCCCCCTTGGCCGGCACAAAACTGCCCATCTGGGCCATCAGCTGAATCAGCCCCACCTGGCGCAGGTAGCAGCTCTTACCGCTGGCGTTGGGGCCAGTGAGGATGATTAAATCCTGGATTTCGGAATCTTCAGATTGGCGATCCTCCGGTTCTGTCCCTAAAAAGGTGGAGTTGGGCACAAAGAACCCCGCTGGCAGCAGCTGCTCCACCACCGGATGGCGTCCCGAACTCAGGGCGATGGCGCGGGAGTCGTCCATGTCCGGGCAGCAGTAGCCCTGGAAGATGGCCACCTCCGCCAGGCCGCAGAGTACATCGGCGGCGGCGACGGCGGCGGCAACCTTGCGGATCAGTTCCACATGACCTCCCACCTGCTCCCGCAGCTGGTTGAAGATGTCGTATTCCAGGGTGTTGATTTCTGACTCTAAGTTAAAGACCCGGGCTTCCCGCTCCTTCAGTTCCGGGGTGATGTAGCGTTCTTCGTTGGTCAGGGTCTGCTTGCGGATGTAGTCGTCGGGGGCCTGGTCGGCCTTGGCCCGGGATATGCTGATGTAGTAGCCGAAGGCCTTGTTAAAGCCCACCTTCAGGGTGTGGATGCCGGTGCGCTGGCGCTCCACAGACTCCAGCTTGGCGATCCACTGCTGGTCGGCGGAAATTTGCTGGCGCAGATCATCCAGCTGGGCATTGACCCCGTCGCGGATCAGGTGGCCTTCGGTGAGGTAGAGGGGGGGAGTCTCCACCAGGTGCGATCTCAGGGTCTGGCCCAGCTGCTCCAGCTCCGGCGGCACGTACTGCAGGGCGGTGAGGTAGGGGGAGGTGGCCTGCTCCGCCAGGGCCGCCAGGTCCGGCAGCCGCAAAAAGGAATCCGCCAGGGCCACCAGGTCCCGAGCGTTGGCGGTGCCGGAACCGGCCCGACCCGCCAGCCGCTCCAGGTCGTAGATTTGCTTCAGCTTTTGCTGCAGCATCTGCCGCAGGTTGCCGTCCTTCAGCAGTTCCTGGATGGTAGATTGCCGCGCCTGGATGCCCTTCACATCCAGCAGGGGCTGCAGCAGCCAGCGGCGCAGGGTGCGTCCCCCCATGGCCGTCACCGTGCGGTCTAACGCCCACAGCAGGGAGCCGTTGTAGGTGCCGTCCCGGGCGGTCTGGGTAATTTCCAGATTGCGGCGGGTCTGGTGGTCAATCACCAGGTAGGCCGACAGGGTGTAGGTGTAGAGGGGCTGCAGGGGAGCCTGCACCGTCTTCTGGGTGTCTTCTAAATAGTGGAGTAAGCCCCCCGCCGCCCGCACCGCCAGGGGCAGATGGTCGCAGCCCAGCCCCTCCAAAGAGCGCAGGCGAAACTTCTGCAGCAGCCGCTGGCGGGCTTCGCTGAGGCTGTAGGGCCCCTGGGAACGGAAGGTATAGCAGAACTGCCGGGGCAGGCATCCCGGCAGCTGTTCGGAGGTTTCCCCCGGTCGCAGCATGGCCACTAAGTTGGGGGCATCGGTGGGCACCAGCACCTCGGCGGGCTGCAGCCGCATCAGTTCCTGGCTCAGCTGATCGAGCTGGTCCCCCTGGGTGGTAAGAAATTCCCCGGTGGAGACATCGGCGTAGGAGAGGCCCCAGTGGTCCTCGGCCATCACCACGGAGGCCAGGAAGTTGTTCTGGCTGGCGCTGAGCATGCCCTCCTCCAGCACCGTGCCGGGGGTAATCACACGGGTGACTTCCCGCTTCACCAGCCCCTGGGCCAGGGCCGGGTCTTCCACCTGGTCGCAAATGGCGATGGCAAAGCCCTTCTCCACCAGCTGAATGCAGTAGCGGTCCACGGCGTGGTGGGGGATGCCCGCCAGGGGCACCCGGCCAATCTGCTTGCCGGCATCCTTACTGGTGAGCACCAGCTCCAGCTCCCGGGCGATGGTGATGGCGTCCTGAAAGAAGGTCTCGAAAAAGTCGCCCACCCGGTACATCAGCAGGGCATGGGGATACTCCTCCTTCATGGCCACGTAGTGCTGCATCATGGGGGTGAGGTCGTCCCAATTCACCGAGTGGTGGTCGGCGTAGCGGACGGTGTGCTTCGCCAGCCGCTCGGGAATCTGGGGTTGGTTATCGTTTGGGGTGGAATCGGGTGGGGAGGGCGCGGTCATGAACTTTGTAATGAACCGTTAAGCTTCTTTGCACAGCCTGCGAGGGTTACAGACCCTGTGTTAACTTCGATATCGTTGCATATTTTTCGATGTTTAACACAAGAGAGGCAGTACCCGTGGCACAGTCAGAGAACAATATGGCATCACTGACCGAGACCCGCGAAGACTTTTCTGAATATGTGGCTCACCTGCAGCTGCACATGGCGCTTCAGGCCCGGAATCTGGTGCCTTCCATCAGCAGCAAAGGCGACAGCCGTCAGACCATGCTGCACCAGACCCAGGCTGATTTTGAGAAGCTGGTGTCGCGGCAGAAGCTGTAGGACTGGGAAGTTGAGTTCTAAATTTTGAGTTTTGAGTTTTGAGTTTTGAGTTAAGTGACTAGTTCAAAACTCAAAATTAAAAATTCAAAACTTTTAATCCTTGGGCCAGATTGCGCTATTGGCAAACTACTTTAATGACATCCACTCGGAGCTGCTGCCTGCGGGCGGTGGCTCTGTTTTTATTATGAGTAGACTAAGGTTAGCGTTGGATGAAAAACACCTATAACGGCAACTTTTCCTACTCAAGCCAAATCTGGTCAGACGTTGACCGCAATTCTATACTGGGAAGAGGATGTTTATGTTGCGGAATGTCCGGAGGTGGGCACCGTCAGCCAGGGCGACACCGTTGAAGAGGCTATAGCCAATTTACAGGAGGCAACGGAACTTTACCTGGAAGAGTTTCCGATGCCGACGATTACTCGTCGATTAATTACCACCTTCGAGGTACCCCGTGCCTAAACTGCCAAGGGTCATGGCACGGGAAACGATACGTGCGCTGAAACGGCTCGTAAACAAGACATTTCCCTGGTAGGTAAAAGAAACTATTGATTTTCGGTCAGAGAATCTAGTTTGTCGAGTAGTTGTAAACCTCTCTCAGGATTACCAGTGGCAACCATTGCCTTGAAGCGGGTCTGAGCATCAAACTCGGCAAGAGCAATAGTAGACAACTCTTCCATCAATTTATTAACGCTAATGCCTCGACCTTGGGCCAATGCTTTGAGCCTTTCATGTTTGTCATCGGGAAGGCGTATCGTCAGAGTTGCCATGAAGTTATCTCCTAAGAAGTTCTTCGGGTTTTAATATCGAAAGTTGGGGAAATAAAAGCTCAGCTTTCTTAAAGTCTCTAATATTGTTAGTAATAATAAACTTGGCGCTACCCGCAACTGCAAGCTCAATCAGATGGTTATCCGCTTCATCGTTGAGATTAGGCCGCCAAATATAGTATATGCTGACCCATTGACTAACACTTATTAAAGCTTGAAAGAGTTCATAGATCTCCTCCTGATCGAGCGGACATTGGCTCAAGATTTCTCGCCGAGAAACGACAGATTCATATTCACAAAATAGAGTGTTGCTAAACAAAGGTATGTAATTCCTTTGTAGACACAGGCGAATAAGTTGACGGCTAGGCCCTGTAGGACCAATAAGAGCACTGATAAAGATGCTAGTGTCAACAACAACTTTGCTGGCCATACTCGAAAGATAGCATATACGCTATCATTTCGGAATCGGTATTCCTGGTAGATCAGGGTGAACGAGAGCTTACCGATTAGCTTTCCCGGCTTCTTGAACAGTCAGCACATCGTGACCCAGTTCGCGGAGCAGGCGACTCGCATGACGGGGAAATCCCTCATCGGCGTAAAGTAGCGCCAAGGCTAAGCCGCCTCTTGCCGCTGTAAAGCAGCTGTAATTTCTTCTTCATGGGTGCTGGCATAGAACCACGGGTCATGGTTTAGCTTGCTCGAACATCGTTAATTTATGAATGCTGCCATAGAACTAGCTTTGACGAGTTCAGGGACATTAAATTCAGGATAACTGGCCCTTTAGCCTAAAGGTTCTAACGGGCCGCCTTTTGCGATCGCCCGTTGGTAAGCCGGACGGTTGTGATACCGCTTTATGAACGCCTGGATTTGAGGATAAACCGCCAAATCGACCCGGTTGCTGGCAACTTCCAGGGGAAAGCTCATTTGAATATCGGCGGCGGAAAAGTCGCCAGCAAACCAGTCCTGGCCCTGAAGACTGGTCTCAACAAAGCCGAGATGTGTGCTCAGTTGCGGATCGATCAATTGGGATTGCACCTTAGTCATAATTTTCTTGGCCACAGAACGCAGGAAAAACGGCATCTTCGGACTTTTGGGAATTTGGCTGAACACCAGCTTCATCACCAGCCAGGGCATTAGCGATCCTTCGGCGTAGTGCAGCCAGTAGCGGTAGCTGCGCAGGTGCTCGGGGTCGGCAGGGACAAACCGCCCCTGGCCGTAGGTCTCGGTTAAATACTCGATGCTGGCCCCTGACTCGGCCACGGTGATATCGCCATCGGTAATCACAGGGGATTTTCCCAGCGGATGCACGGCCTTCAGGCTTTCAGGGGCCAGCATGGTTTTTGGGTCGCGTGTGATGGTTTTTGGCTTCAACTACCTAACGTTCCTGGTCAGCGGTTTTCAGGGTCTTTCCTTCACAGCAAGCGGCTTCGGGAAATCCGCTGCACTAGGGTTGTTAGGTAGTTGACCGACTAAATCCGGAAGGTTGACGACGAGAGCCAATTTGGTTGACAATAAAAAGAGGTAAGCTTGACAAAGGGGAGAGACATGAGTGTCAAAAGTGCGAAAGCGTGGTGAACAAATTCGCCAATTTATCCTGACAAACGTTGAGGACCATCCAAGAGATATTGCTGCTCTAGCAGCGCAACAATTTGGTATCACTAGGCAAGCTGTCAACAAACATATCAAGCGTTTAGTAGAGCAAAAGGCTCTTTCGTTTAAAGGCTCAACCAATAGCAGAAGCTACTACCTTCACCCCCTGATTGAGTGGAGAAAAATATACTCTTTGGATACTTCCCTTGAAGAAGATGTTGTGTGGGATTCTGATATAAAGCCTTTGTTGTCTGATTTGCCGGATAACGTTAAAGATATTTGGATCTATGGCTTTACTGAAATGTTAAACAATGCCATAGACCACTCATCTGGAACAAAAGTATTGATCCAAGTCAAAAGGACTTCTTTATCCACTGAGATCATGATTGATGACGATGGCGAAGGAATCTTCAGAAAGATCCAGCGATCATTGGCACTACATGACGAACGCCACGCAGTTCTTGAATTAGCCAAAGGTAAGCTTACAACTGACCCAGATCGTCATAGTGGCGAAGGCATTTTCTTTACATCTCGAATGTTTGATAGATTTGCAATACTTTCTGGAAATGTACACTTCTCCCACCAATTCAACAAAGCCGAAGATTGGATTTTTGAGAATGATAGTTCCCAAGATGGTACAAGCGTTTTCATGGAGCTTGACAATAATACTTCCAGAACCTCCAATCAAGTGTTTGACAGTTTCTCATCTGGAGATGATTATGCCTTCAACAAAACAGTCGTTCCTGTACGTTTGGCACAGTATGGAGATGAAAGGCTAGTATCGCGTTCTCAAGCTAAAAGGCTTTTAGCTAATGTCGATAAGTTCAAAATAGTAATCTTTGATTTTTCTGACGTGGAAGCGATAGGCCAAGCTTTTGCGGATGAAGTATTTCGGGTTTTCAAGAAGCAGCACCCGGAAATCCAAATTGTTGACTTGAATGCAAACGAAGCAGTTAAGAAGATGCTTAATCGTGCTACGAGCGCTCTTGGTACCTAACGACCAAGCCCACCGGACGCAGACTACCTTTGCTACTGACCAACTACTTTTCACCGTTCCGGTGCGGCGACTTGTTATCTTGCTGACGCTAGCTTCGATCTAATCTATTCATGCCTGTCTGATTTTGTTCCTTGAGACGCGCAATGACATCTGCACTCAGATCTGCTTCTGGATCAGCTTGCTCACGCGCCGCTAAAACAGACTCAATCTCAGCAGACGAAGCTAGCCCTAATTGATTTATCAAGGACTGGAACGCCTGCTGTTGTCGTTCAACTTCCGGTTGGGGGACGGCCTGAATTGCGGGGGCTAGAGCTGCTTGACGGGTCAAGGCATAGACGATGTACTGATTTAGCGACACCCCTTCACCTTCAGCAAGCTGAGCAAGCTGTTGATGCAAGGTCTCAGGTAATCGTAAGGTCAATCGGCTCATGACTTTCCTCCTGATGCTAATACATCCACAAAATGCACAGGGGTTAAAACTCGCAGTCCCAGCGACTCTTTCGCACTTTGGAAATCTCGAATATTAGACGTAACCACGATCGCACCTGCATTCATCGCACAATCGATCACTAGTATTCTGAGCAGAAAGTATTGCAACGTAGGTTGGGTGGAACGCCAGTAGAACCCAACACTCCGAGCATCTTCGATGTTGCGAAACTAACCGTGAGATGTACTAGATCGTCACCTGCGTCTGGAGAAGTTGGTCGCCACGAGAAATAAATATTGGTGAATTGAGCGATACTCAGAAGTTTCCCCAACACAGGCTTCAGTCTACTCAACCGTTCTTCTGAGAGTTTGCGAGACAGCACATCACTATATTCATAGGCAAGCGCATTGGAGACACAAACCACCATCAGCCCAGCCAACCAAGCATCAACAATTAAGCCTGAAGCCCCGCCTTGCTTGGTCAGACCTTCGAATACAACATTGGTATCAACAACTATCCGGAGCGAAGCTGAACCTAGCATGACACCACTATAGCACTACGGACAGTGCTCAGGCATCGGTTCGCTACCGCAAGCTCGGAGACAAATAGGCAACCTCGAAGAACCGCCCCACAGTTTAATGGAAGCGAGATAACTATTGTTTATGCTGACTTCCCTTCCTGCATTCCGTCTAACACCCCTTAACAGGGTAGTTAGCCAGAAACAAAGTTGCATATCACCTCCTGTGGGGGTAGTTATGCCGAATATTTGGCTTTAAGGAATGCGCTGATTAGCTTTCCCTGCTGCTTGAACGGTCAGCCCATGGTGACCCAGTTCGCATCGAGTAGTTATAAACCCCTCTCAGAACTACCAGTGGCAACCATTCCTTGAAGCGGGTATGGGCATCAAACTCGGCAAGAGCAATAGTAGACAACTCTTCCATCAATTTATTAACGCTAATGCCTCGACTTTGGGCTAATTCTTTGAGCCATTCATGTTTGTCTAACTAGCTTCAAGTCTTCTTTCTTGACCCCTTGCGGCCTCCCATTCTGGATTCCCCACGTTCTCACACCTCCCAAATGCTATAGATAGGACAAACCTCTCCCACGCCACCATGTTCCAGGCCACTCGCCAACGCCTTGCCCTCTGGTACACCGCTGTCACTGCCGTGCTGCTGCTGCTGTTCGCCAGCGGCTTCTATTTATATGTGCGCACAACCCTGGTGGAGCGGGTGGATGACACCCTGAACCATGTCGTGGAAATCATCGAGCGATCCCTGGTGATTGAGTCGGCAGAGGGCAGCGACCGGGTGCTGGTTTCTTTAGATGACCATGGACCGCCCCTGCGGGTGAATGTGGAGGCCAGCTTCCGGGATAATGCCCGGGCCGTGGAAGATGACCACATTGACCTGGAATGGTTTAATCCCAACGGTGAGCTGGTCTGGACAACCCTATCCCAGCGGATTCCGGTGCCTTTGCATGTGAACCCGGCAGGGGAGACGGTGCGGGTGAGTCAGGAAGATTTGTTTCGGCAGATTACTAAACGGATTCAGGGGAATGGGCAGGTGTTGGGCTATGTGCGGGTGAGCCATCCCTGGTTTGAAGTGACCAAGCCCAGTCGGCAGCTGATTGTAGATCTGGCCCTGGGGATCAGCCTGATGGTGGGGACTGTGGCGGCCATTGGCTGGTTGCTGTCAGGCATTGCCATTGCCCCGGTAAAGGATTCCTATCAGCAGCTCAAGCAGTTCACGGCGGATGCCTCCCATGAGCTGCGGAACCCCATTGCGGTCATTCAAACCAATGCCCAGGTGGCGCTGCTGGATCCCGATCCGGACGTGGCGCTGCAGCAGAGGCAGTTTCAGGTGATCGAGCGACTCACCCGGCGACTGGGGCGGCTGGTGGATGACCTGCTGTTTCTGGCCCGGCAGGAAAGCGGGTTGATTCCGTTATCGATGGAGACGGTCGATGTGGATTTGCTACTGGCGGAAGTGACGGAAGAACAGCAGGTGATCGCTGGGGAGCAGCATATCCGCCTGACCTTTGGGGTGTCGGTGGAGGTCGCCCCAAACTACGGAACCCCTACGATGGCCAGTTTGCTGGCACCCATGACAACTTCAGATACCGACTTAACAGTCATTGGCGATGGAGGACAACTCACCCGACTGCTCACCAACTTGATTAGCAACGCGGTACAGTACACCCCAGCCCATGGCACCGTCACGGTGAATGCCAGACCCCTCAAACAGCAGGGGCATCACTGGATCCAGGTTTCTGTCCAGGATACGGGAATCGGCATGGATACAGAGACCCTGGCCCATGTGTTCGATCGCTTTTATCGGGCTGACCCGGCTCGCCTGAAGGACGGCAACAAGGAGTCGGGGACGGGGTTGGGACTGGCGATCGCAAAGATTATTGTCGATAACCACCGTGGGCACATCCACATCGACAGCCAGGTGAACCAGGGCACCACGGTGACGGTGCTGCTGCCCCGGGCATTGGCCTATGGAACCGCTGGGTAGGAGGTCAAAGCTTGACAGGATAGGTGATCCCCAGTTTTGTCAGCGAAACTCCCTAAACGCCAATTATCAAGGGGACATTAAGGAATCCAGACGACTTGGATAAACGACGTTAAAATCTGTTGAGCGGTACTCCCTTTGTTGTTTTGTGTTACGAATGCCGCCCTGTATCCACAGCCGGAAATGCCTTTGCTGACAACATCTCTCCCAGGCTGACTGGATTTCTGAATTAGAGTTTTTTACATCTTCTTATGGTTGATTCTTCCCTTTCTAAGGTGGGCGAGTCTGCGACGGCGACTCCAATAACCCACGACGGCTTGATCCCCGCCGTTTCCACAGGCGTTTTCGTCTGCGTTCACGGTCACTTCTACCAGCCACCGAGGGAAAATCCCTACCTGGACGCCATTGAGAAGCAAAACGGGGCTCAGCCTTTCCACAACTGGAACGAGCGCATCCACCACGAGAGCTATCGGCCCAACGCCTACGCCCGCATCCTGAATGAAACCGGCGAAGTCATCCGCATTGTCAACAACTTTGAGTACATCAGCTTCAACATCGGCCCCACCCTGCTGAGCTGGATGGAGCGCTATGACCTGGAAACCTACCAGCGTATTCTGGAAGCCGACCGTAACAGCTGTGCCCGTCTCAGCAGCCACGGTAACGCCGTCGCCCAGGTTTACAACCACATGATTTTGCCCCTGGCCAACCCGCGAGACAAAGTCACCCAGGTGCGCTGGGGAATTGCCGATTTTCGCCATCGCTTCGGTCGTCATCCCGAGGGCATCTGGCTGGCGGAAACGGCGGTAGACTACCCCACCCTGGAGGTGCTGCAGCAGGAGGGGATCAAGTTCACCATTCTGGCTCCTTCCCAGGTGCAGCGCTGCCGCCAATTGGTGCAGCAGGCGGGGCACGAACAGCCCTGGCATGAAGTGGGCGGCGGACAGGTTGATCCCAGCCGTCCCTATCGGGTCTTTTTAAAGGATGAGGAAGGGAATCCTGACCCCAGCCGCTACATCGACGTGTTCTTCTACGACGGCCCCATTTCAAGGGACATGGGCTTTAACGATGTGCTGGCGGCCTCCAGCCACTTTGCCGGACGCATTGGCCAGGCCATCCATGGGGATCATCGCCCCTTCCAGCTGATTTCCGTCGCTACGGACGGCGAAACCTTTGGCCACCACCGGGGCGGGGCCGAGAAAACCCTGGCCTACGCCGTCACCGACGAATTCCCCCGCCAGGGCTGGACGGTGACCAACTACGCCCATTACCTGGCCACCCATCCTCCCACCTGGGAAGCAGAACTGAAGCCCGTCACCGCCTGGAGCTGCTCCCACGGGGTCGATCGCTGGCAGGATGACTGCGGCTGTGGTGGCGGCGGGGTGTGGAACCAGCAGTGGCGGCGTCCCCTGCGGGATGCCCTGGACTGGCTGCGAGACCAGTTGGGAGAGGTCTTCGACCAGTGGGGATCGCAGCTGCTGAAAAATCCCTGGGCGGCGCGAGATGCCTATGTATCGGTGATTGCCGACCGCAGTGACGACAGTCTGGAGGCCTTTTTTGGGGCTCACCAGCGGCGGAAACTGTCTGCGGCAGAACGGGTACAGGCCCTGCAACTGCTGGAGATGCAGCGCTACGCCATGTACATGTACACCAGCTGCGGCTGGTTCTTTGAAGAAATTTCCCGCCCCGAGGGCACCCAGATTCTGCGCTATGCCGCCCGCGCCATTGAGCTGGCCGGGGAAGTGTCGGGCATCGCCCTGGAGTCGCAGTTTGTGGAGCGGCTGGTCCTGGCCCCCAGCAATGTGGACCATTTCAAGACGGGAGCAGGAATTTACGACCATCTGGTGCGCCCTTCCCGCGTCACCCTGGAGCAGGTGGCGGCCCACTACGCCATGAGTTCCCTGTTTACGGACTATCGCAAAGAGCAGTCCATCCACTGCTACACCGTCAACCAGCTGGACTATCGCCGTCAGCCGGTGGGTCCCCTGTCCCTGGCGGTGGGGCAGGTGGAGATTATCTCCAACATTACCCGGGAGAGTCTGACCCTGGCCTTTGCGGTGCTGCACATGGGCGGATGGGACTTCCACTGCTGCATTCGCAGTTTCCACTCCCGGCTGGAGTACACCCACGCCAAAGAAGCGGTTTTCGCCAGCCTGGAAGAAGCCAGCG
This sequence comes from uncultured bacterium, assembly GCA_964590465.1. GTDB lineage: Bacteria > Cyanobacteriota > Cyanobacteriia > Phormidesmidales > Phormidesmidaceae > CAZPYG01. Next base: position 23,852 of record CAZPYG010000063.1, read on the forward strand.
CGGCCCAGACCATCCTCACCCTGAACGATACCTTCGGCAGGCAGTCCTACAATCTGCAGGATATCTTTCCCGAAGAGCGGCACCGGATCATGCGGCTGCTCTCCCAGGACACCCTGCTGCGGCTGGACCAGCTCTATTCCCAGGTGTACCGCGACAACTACGGCATCCTGCGGGCGTTTCATCGGGATGGCCTGCCCGTGCCCAGGGAACTGCAGGTGGCGGCAGACATCGCCCTGACCCAGCGCACCATGGAAGTGCTGCGTTCCCTGGAGCGGGAAACCAGCGATCCCAACAGCAATCCCCTGCGGCGCGGGGAGGAATATTTGCGGGAGCTGGATGCGATCGCCACCGAAGCCGGCTACTTCCACGCCCATCTTTCCCTACCCGACGCCAAACCCATGCTGGAAAGCCTGATCTGGCGTTCCGTCTGGCACCTGATGCGGCAGGAGCCGACTGACACCCTCGCCGCCGATGTGGACTGGCTGGGGCGGTTGGTCAGCCTGGGGGAAAGCCTCTCCCTGGTGCTGTCCCTGGATCGCCCCCAGGAACTGTACTACCAGCACCTCCACACCACCATATTTGCCCAAATGCAGGCCGTGGCAGAAGCGGGCCAGGGAATGTCTCCGGCAATGCATGCTCAACTGCGGGAAATCCTGCGGCTGGGGGAATATCTGGCGGTGGATGTCGTGGCGGCCCTGGAGGCGCTGGAACGACTGACCTAGAGATGAATGGCACTGAAATAAGCTGAAATCAACCCTCGCAAATGGCCGAAAGCCTTGATCTACAGTAGGTTAGGCACTGCCATCCCGGTCAAGGAGGGCTGAAAAGGGTGATTTTAGCCCCATCGAACCCACCAAAAGATTGATTGTGAATAGGGTATGTTCTCGGCCTTAAATCAACCCTGCAAGGGTGCAAAGGGATCATGTCCTGGCCGGAACGCACCGCTAGCGTCAAGCGAGAAGCTGAATCCCTCTTCCAAGCTTGGGAGAGGGACTTTTCTCACCGTGCCAGAGTGAATGTTTCATAATTAGAGGCATCGAGCCCAATGCCGATACTCGGGCTCCTGATGTTTCTTTTGTTAGAGCCGAACGACTGCGGCAAAGCCCCCGCCGTTTTGCCGAGTTGGCTCCGGATCTGATGGTTGAGGTGAAATCGCCAACGGATAACCTGCAGACCCTACGGGAGAAAGTGCAGAGTTTCCTGACGTTAGGCACTCAGGTGGGTATTGTGGTCAATCCAGAGACCCATAGGGTCGAGGTTTACCGCCCCGGCAGTGACGTCGCCGAAGTGCTGGGGGATGGTGATTTTCTGCTAGTTCCTGAGCTGCTGTCCGGTTGGTCGGTTGTGATCGCCGATCTCTGGCCCCTCGTTTTTTAAGACTCAGCGGATGACTACGCCACATCCCATCCCACCCCCCAGGAGACTTACCTCCTGATTGAAGTTGCCAACAGCAACCCCGAACGCGACACCAAAGCTCCCTGTAAAGGAAATCTCTAGTACCTGATGGTGTACAGCCGGAAAGTATACTTGTAGGTTAATGATCAGCCCCAGACAGTCTGATTCAGGGGAAATAACGCGTTAACCCATTCATGTTGACTTCTACCCTAGAGCTTTTAGAAAAAGCTCAAAAGTACTCCTACGCCGTGGGGCTTTCAATTTATACAACCTGGAAGGCGCTAAGGCCGTGGTCAATGCAGCGGAAGCTGACAAAAGTCCGGCCATCATCCAGATTTTGCCCCATATCCTCAAGTATGGGGGGCGTCCCTTGATTGCGCTATTTCTGGAAGCCGCAGACTCGGCCAGGGTCCCGATGTCGGTTCACCTGGACCATTGCGAAGAGGCTGACGTGATCGAAATGGCTCTAGGGGCAGGCATTCAGTCAGTGCTGGCGGATGGGTCTAAATTTTCCTACGAAGAAAACCTCGCGTTTACCCGCGACATGACCACCCTGGCCCACACCAAAGGGGCAACGGTGGAAGCCGAAATTGGCAGAATCAGTGGTACTGAAGATGGCATGACCGTGGCCGAAAAAGAAGCCAAGATGACCGACCCCGACCAGGCCAGGGAATTTGTCGCCGCCACCAAGGTAGATTTTTTGGCAGTCACCATTGGCAATGTGCATGGTCAGTATTACAGCGAACCCCGATTGGATTTTGATCGCCTGGCCAGGGTACGTCAGCAGGTCTCGATTCCCCTGGTGCTGCATGGGGCGTCGGGCTTACCGGCCCTGATGATTCAGCGGTCAATTGAGCTGGGAGTCTGCAAGTTCAACGTCAATACTGAAGTGCGGCAAAAGTATCTCGAGTTTTGGCGAGAGTACGGCAAAACGGACTCTAAAACCGACCTGCTGGATTGCCAGAAAGCCGCAACGGGGGCGATGCAGGAAATCGTTGCCCAAAAAATCAGGTTGTTTGGGAGTGCTGGTAAAGCCTAACGGCGGTTAATCAGACTGTCGCCTCCGCCTGGCTGTTGTTCTTTCTGGGGAAGAAGTGCTTGAGCTGGATGGCCGCCAGGGCCGTGACCAGGGTGCCCACCGAGATCGCAACAATGTACAGCCCCACATTCTCCACCGCGTTGGGTATGGCCAGCACAAAGAGGCCGCCGTGGGGGGCTCGCAGGGTACAGCCAAACAGCATGGAAAGGGCACCCGTTACCGCAGAACCCAGAATACAGGCCGGAATAATCCGCAGGGGATCATTGGCGGCAAAGGGGATGGCTCCCTCGGTAATAAAGGAGATGCCAAGGACGGAGGCGACTTTGCCCGCTTCCTGCTCCGCCTGGTTGAAGTACTTTTTGGAGACGAAGGTGGCCAGGGCCAGCCCCAGGGGCGGGGTCATCCCTGCCGCCATGACGGCGGCCATGGGAGCGTAGATATCCGTCGCCAGCAGACCAACGGCGAAGGTGTAGGCGGCTTTGTTCACCGGCCCCCCCATATCCACCGCCATCATGCCCCCCAGGAGCAGGCCCAGGAGAACGGCGTTGGTGCCGCTGAGTCCTTCCAAATAAGCGGTAAGGCCATCCATGATGAACCGCACGGGGCCACCAAACACATACACCAGCAGCAAACCGACAATCAGCGTGGCCAGCAGGGGGATCACCAGCACCGGCTTCAGCCCCTCAAAGTTGGCGGGCAGGTTCACCTTGTCGCGGATGAACTTGGCCACATAACCGGCCAGGAAACCGGAGAGAATCCCGCCCAGAAAACCCATGTTCAGGTTTGCTGCCAGTAGACCACCGATTAAACCGGGAGCCAGACCCGGACGGTCGGCAATGGAAAAGGCAATGTAGCCCGACAGCACCGGCACAATCAGGGTAAAGGCGGCCCCGCCGCCAATCTGCATCAGGACATCGCCAATGGTGCCCGGTTCCGGCTCAATGCCAAATACAAAAGACAGGGCAATGATCAATCCCCCGGCCACAATCACCGGCAGCATGTAGGAGACGCCGGTCAGCAGGTGCTTATAGGGACCAGAACGCTGCTCGGAGCGTTCTGCCTTGGCGCGCTGCACGTCATTGAGATATCCATCGCCGCCCCCGGCAGCGACGGGAGCATCCATCGCTGCCGTGACCACATCGGCCCCATCGTGAATGGCGGCTTTGGTGGAGGTCTGGTACAGCCGCTTGCCCTGGAACCGGGAGAGGTCTACATGGGTATCGGCGGCGATGATCACCCCATGGGCGCGGGTGATCTCTTCGTCGGTGAGCTGGTTCTTGGCTCCCACGGAACCCTGGGTTTCCACCTTGATGTCGTGGCCCAGTTTAGTGGCTCCCTGCTTCAGGGCTTCTGCCGCCATGAAGGTGTGGGCAATGCCCGTGGGGCAGGAGGTGATGCCGACAAAAAACTTTTTACCCGTGGCGGTGGCGGCTCCGGCATCCCCGGTGCGATCGCGATCGTGGTCAATTTCCTGGTCGGGGAGTTCTTCCGTTAGTTGATCTCCGGGCAGGGGGTCATGGGGATGGGGAGTGGTGGGCAGACTGGCCAGGTTGGGCAGCTGGTTCACCAGGGCCACCGCATTCTGAATCACCATATCGGTGTTGCGGATGGCCTCGCTGGTGGAGACGGCGTACACCGGCTTACCGGAAAAGCGATCCCGGTCGAGGAACTGGTCGGCCCCGACAATCACCACATCGGCGGCCTGAATATCCTCAGGGCTGAGGGTCGTGGTGACGGTGCCACTGTCGGTTTGGGTTTCGGCAATCAGGTCATGGCCCCGGGCAGCGGCGGTGCGTTTCAGGGCTGCTGTCGCCATGGCGGCATGGGCATCGCTAGCGGCACTGGCGGTTATGGCTATGATTTTGGTCATGGGTTTGGTGTAGGACAGGAACTGAAGCCCAGGCTCTGCCTGGGTTTCTCTAGACACGGCTGAGCCGTGGGGGGAGGCTGAGCCTCCGGGGAGCGTTCCAACGCGGAGCATGGGAACGGGGGAAGCTGGTCTAGGTCATTCTCTCCAGGGAGCTATCCGTTAGGCAGATCTCCCCTCACCCCCTCAATCCCCCTCTCCCAAAATG
>CAZPYG010000064.1:0-13254 GCA_964590465.1 uncultured bacterium
CGCACCACTTTGGGGTAGTGGGGGTCGTGGGTTCAAATCCCGCCGCTCCGATTGACTGAAACCTCGCCATTTGGCGGGGTTTCGTCATATCTAGAAAAGGGCGATATGGCCTGAACTGGTACAGAGGTTTGTCGAAATTTAACGAAAGAATGCGTGTGTTAAACGGCTTAACCTGTGCCCAATCCACCACATTTACCCCATCTCAACTCACCACCTGTACCTTTCAAAACGCTCAGGGCTGGGCATAGAGCTTCACCACATTTTGCCCAAACACCGCATTGCGCACGAAGATCTGGTCTTCGTCCTTATTCGAGTGATGGTCGCTCGACTCAAAACGATGCCAAAACTTGAGAAAGTTTGCCGTTAGTTCTGGGAAAAGGGTTATTTTTTATGGGAAAACTTGCTTTTTCAAACAGGTCAAACACTGCGAGTAACAAAATGGGCTTGTGGGGTGCTGTACCTCGTGCCCAGTCTACCCTTTTTCCTACCATAGAAAGGTTTCCCCCAATCATGAGACCTATCGGATGAACCAGACAGAGAATTTGCCCAAAACATCACAAGACTGGAACCCGCAGGGGTGTATTCTCTGCGAACAAGGTAATCTAGATCTAGCCTTAGCCGCATTTGATCATGCCATTGCCATGTAAACCGACTACGCCACAGCCTGGAACAATCGGGGCAAGACCCTTTGTGGGCTATATCGCTACGCCGAAGCGACTGCCGCTTACGATAAAGCTATCTCCCTTAAACCCCAATACCATCAAGCCTGGTTTAATCGAGGCAAACTGATGGCCGAGTTGGGGGCCTACGGTAATGCGGTAGAAGCTTACAACCACGCTATTGAGCTGAAGGCAGATCCCCTCTATGTCCATGCCTGAGAGGACATTTGGGTTAAGCAGAAACTGGTGCCCTATGCATGACCTGGGATTGCTTTTCCTGGTTGAAACTGCAAAGGTCGAAATACAACTTTGTAGTTGCCCAATGCTCCATCCCATCAGTTCCACTGACTTAACTCTATTAGCCTCTTTTTCAGTGCCTTCAGGGTGTCTGCATCATGGGAGGTAGCCGTTTCGACGGATGCTGGTCGTGTGCCCTGGAGGGCGGTTTTCGCGGTGGGCAGCGAGCTTTGGAAAAACTTGGGATGATTGAGCAGCGTCATCAGGGCCATCATGCCATGGTGCACGTTATCGACTCGAATCACGTTGTTATAAACGGTGGTGCGTAGTCCTCCATAGACTGCTTCTGGTTGAGAAATGTAAAACAAATCCACGGCGTCCCGAAATTGCAGCTGTCGCAAGCTGCGGATTCCCCACCAAATAGCTTGCTCATAGCGTTGGGCACGGGCAGTATCCCCCACTCGATCTGCCAAATCGTAGGCGGTGGCTAAACCTTCCAAATACATGCCCGTGGACGAGGCGTGGGGAGAGCCATAGTCTGGGTGGTTGGGATTGTAGAACCGTCCCACCAGGTCTGCATGGGCAGTTCCCCTGAGCTGCTGCAGGGGCAATAGCCAGTCGTTGATCTCAAAAATAAAGTCGAGAAATTGCCGGTCTCCGGTGGAGACGTAGAGCCTGGCATAGGCCTGGGTGTGCCAGGGAATAAAGACCGGGTTACGGTGCTGGCGGTGCCATTCGCGGTAGTAGGTAAAGCTCTGATAGCAGCGCTCTAACAGTTGGGGGTCACGGTTATGCTGGTAAAGGCTGGACCAAAACAGCAGGGCTGCACCGGGGAAAAGGTTCTGGTTGTGGTTGCGGTGGGTAGGTTTAAGATAGGTGCGAAATGCCCCATCAGGTTGCCACAACTGTTCTACGGTGCGCCCCAGGGCTTGAAAAGTATCGCCGTATTCTGACCCCAACAGCGTATCTAAGGGTGACTTGCCGACCAGCTTCAGCTTTGCTTCTTCTAACAGGCACCAGGCTGCCAGGGCTACAGCCCCCAGCTTTACCTGGCCGTTGTACTCCACAAAGCCCAGGTCTCCCTCCCGACGGTAGAACTGGTTGAGGTTATGGGTCAGGTTAAACGATGCCAGCATCTGATGGCTGGGCTGTTGAGTGTGGATTGCATAGCGAATCAGGCACAGAGTTCCCATGAACTGGCGAATCAGGTTGTTTTCGGGGGATTCCTGCCCCTGGCTGGGAAAGTATTTGTCCACCAACCGGCCATCTTCACTGAGTTGGCGAAACAGCCAGTGCCCCATAGAGGTGGTCATTTTTTGTACCTCTACCACGGAAAGGTCTGACCTGGGAAAAACGCGATTACCTCGGTGTAAGGTAGTTACCGTAATCTGAGGCTGCAGTTGAACTAAAACCTGCCGTGCTTCAAAAGCCTGAATAATCCCACCTTTTTGGGCAAAATTGGGGAATGTTAAGGAATTTTGAACCAAAAAACGGTTTAATACTTTGTGGAAGCTCAGGTTCTCTGCAATTATTTGGGTGGGGCTATAACGCACCACTTGATCGTGGTATTGCAATTCAATTCCCCGCATCCCCCGATAAACATTGGCAAACACCTGATTGAATTGGGATAGGGAAACAGGACGATAGTGGTGAGTTAAGCAAATTTCCAGGGTATCCCCTGGGAGGGAAGCGAAGTTTTCGTTTTGCAGGTGGTGTTTGATAGTTCTTAAAGTCTCCACTAGATCGGGGGAATAACACCAAGCTGTTTGTAAACGTCGACCTTTCTGGCGCAAAGCGACATAGGTTGGGCCAAGGCAAGGGATAGATTGAAGAGGGGCTTCTCCTTGAAAGATGGCTTGGATGGTCTGGGCCAGGTCAGCGTTGTTAAAGCTCAAAGTCGTCATGGATTTAGGGGGAAAGACTTGCCGTAGGGGGACAATAGAGGAGATTTTGATGCACCGCTTTGCTTCCTTTCTGGGGTGTATGGGCGATCAGTAACCGGCCAGGAAATAATGCAAAATGAATACCCGTCATTGAGTTCTAAGGTAAGTAGTTTTCCCCATAATGGGTTTATAGGGAAGTATGGAGTTGAGTAGGGAAAGTATGGTATGAATCTAAAACCTCTCTCCAACGCTTAAAACGGTATGGAATTTGACCAAGCATTGGAGGTCATCAACGGTGTTTGCTACCCCAGACACGATCGACCTCTAACCGAAGTTGAAATCGCCCTCCTCTACGGTGCCTGGCATAACCTGACCTACGATCGCATCGCCGAACGTTCCGGCTACACCGTCAATTACCTTCAGCGGGATGTCGGCCCCAAGTTCTGGAAACTTTTGAGCGAATCGTTGGGGCGCAAGGTCAATAAAACTACCCTGCGCGCTATTCTCACTAATCAGGAAAATCCCCTGCCCCATCGCCTGCCGCAGGTAAAACGAGCTACCGACTGGGGGGAAGCGCCGGATGTGAGTCACTTTCAGGGGCGGCAGGAAGAGATAGAGCACCTGACCCGGTGCATTACCGAGGAGCGCTGTCGCCTGGTGGCGATTGTGGGCCAGGGGGGTATTGGTAAGAGTTCCCTGGCGGCGAAGGTGGCGCGACAGGTAGAAGCAGAGTTTGATTTCGTCATCTGGCGTTCCCTGCGCAATGCTCCGCCCTTAGAGACCTTGCTGACTGACCTGGTGCCGTTTGTTGCCGGGCAAAAAGACATTCAGGCCCGACCGGAGCGGTTGCTGCACTGGCTGCAAACCCACCGCTGCTTGATTATTCTCGATAACCAGGAAACCCTGCTGCAGTCGGGCAGGGAGGGAGGCTACTACCAGCCCCAGTTTGCTGACTATGGGGATCTCATGCAGATGCTGGGGGAGGCCAGCCATGAGAGTTGCGTTATGGTGACCAGCCGGGAGAAATCAACCAGGGTTGGCCTTTTAGAAGATAGTCAGGGGGCAGTGCGGTTACTCACCCTGCAAGGTTCCTGGGAAGCCTCCCTGGCATTAATTGAAGCTAAGCGTCTGGTGGGCACGGAGGATGAAAAACGCCGCCTGTGCGAGCTGTACCGCTGCAATCCCCTGGCCTTAAAAATGGTGGCCACCTCGATTCAGAGCCTGTTTGAGGGGGAGATTATCTCCTTTTTTGAATCCGAAACGCCCATATTTAACGGCATTCGTCGCCTGCTAGACCAACAGTTTGAGCGGTTATCGCCCCTGGAGCGAACCATCATGCACTGGCTGGCCATTAATCGGGAGTGGACGGCAATCAAAACCCTGCAATCTGACATTGTTCCTGCGGTTACCCGTCCCAGTTTGTTGGAAGCGCTGGAATCTCTCACCGGGCGCAGCTTGATTGAAAGGCGGCTAGTGAAGGGCAAGGGCAGACCCAGGGCGGAATACACCCAACAGCCCGTGGTCATGGAGTATGTCACCGACCGTTTGATTCAGCAACTGACGACAGAGTTGGTTCGGGGAGAGACGGCAAGCCTGAGGCACTACGCCCTGATGAAAACGACGGTGCTGGACTACATCCGGGCAAGTCAAATTCGAGTCATTATCGAGCCCCTCATTGCTCAACTGCAAGAGGCCTTTCATCACGATTCTGAGCATCTGAAACGGCACTTGCAATCGGTTCTGTCTTCTCTAAGGAACTCTGCTTCTCTGGGGTTAGGATATGGGGCCGGGAACTTGATTAACCTGTGCCTTCACCTGGACATTGACCTGACGGGCTATGACTTTTCCCACCTCACCATTCGCCACGCCGAACTCCAGGGAGCGACACTACAACGGGTCGATTTCCAGTCGGCTCAGTTTTTAGAATCAACTTTTACCCAAACCTTTGCCAGTGGCATGTGGATTGGCTTTAGCCCTGATGGGCAGCGCTTTGCCGTTGGGGATACCAATGCTGGTCTGCATATCTGGGAGTTTGAACCTCTGCAGCCGCTAAAGACTATTCAGGGAGAACAGGGTTGGGTGATGGCAGCTGCATGGCATCCCAATGGTGTCATCCTTGCCTTTGGGGTTGATCAGACCATTAAATGTTGGGATACACGCACAGGGCAATGGGGGCAAGAGTTTGAAGACGCTCCTCCCTGGGTAAATAGCCTGGCTTGGAGCTCAGATGGTAGATACCTGGCAGGTGCTGCTCAAGAGCCAATAATTAGAGTCTGGGACGCGACGACCGGAAACTGTCCGATTCTTTTAGGAGATAACGAGGACTTAAATTCTCAAAATTTATGGACGTGTTCTCTGGCATGGCTAGCTGAAGGGACGGTGCTGGCGGGAGCCTATACGGATCAGACTATTAAACTCTGGGATGTGATGTCCGGTAACTGTATTCAGGTCATCCAAGCCCATGATGATTGGGTACTGTCTTTGGCATTGCATCCTAACAAGAAAATTCTTGCTAGTAGCGGGTTTGATAACACTACTAAACTTTGGGATTGGCAAACAGGTGAGTGTTTAGCCGAAACGGCCATCTCCGATGGCATCTGGAACCTGAAATGGAGCCCACAAGGAGATAGTTTGGCTGGAGCGAGCCGTGATCATACGATTAGGCTCTGGGATTTGTCCCTGCAGTGTTTGCAAATATTACGAGGACACCAAAACTGGGTTTGGGACATCTCCTGGGACAGTGATGGTAATACCCTCGCCAGTGTTTCCGATGATCTTTGTGTGAAATTCTGGAACCCCCAAACTGGGCATTGTGCCAAAACGGTTACAGGCTATAGTAATTCATCCTGGTGGGTCAGTTGGAGCAAAGATGGCATTCGCCTTTTGAGTGCCAATACAGACCATACCGTTCAATTATGGGATAGCTATACAGGGCAATGTCTTAAAGTATTTCGAGGACATACAAGTGAAGTAGCTTCTGTAGCCTGGAGCCCTGATGAAAACCGACTTGCGAGTAGTAGCGCAGATACCACTGTTCGAGTTTGGGATATCAAATCGGGGCACTGCATCAATGTACTGAAGGGTCATCTCAGTAGGGTGAGAATGGTTACCTGGAGCCAGGATGGAAACTATTTAATCAGTTCGTGCAATGACCAGACAGTGAAACTTTGGGATGTCCATTCTGGGCAATGTTTACTAACACTGTCAGAGCATAACAATCAGGTGCATTCTGCTGTGTGGTTCCCAAACGGTAAACAGGTTGCTAGCGGTAGTCTAGATGGCACCATTCGATTTTGGGACTTGCAACAAGGAGGCTGCGATCGGGTGATTCAAGTTGGTTACCCAGTCCATCCTGTTGCCTTCAGCCCAGATGGTGAAACCTTAGTAAGCGGGGGCTATAACAATACGGTCGATCTGTGGGATGTGAAAACCGGAGAGCGCTTAAAAACCTTTGAAGTTCAAACTCAAGGGAATATTTTTTCAGTAGCCTGGAACGCGAACGGCACTAAGTTGGCAAGTGCTTGTAATGACTCAACGGTACGAATTTGGAACATTCAAACAGGCGAGTGTGAATACGTCATCCAGGGCACTAATCACGGTATGGCCGTAGACTGGCACCCCAAAAAAGACCTGCTAGCCATGGCCTTCCTTGAACAACCGATTCAGATTTGGGATGGGCAGACTCAGGAAATTGTGAAAACCTTAAAATGCGCTCCCCCCTACGAAGGCATGAATATTACCGGGGTAACGGGCATTTCCGTAGCGCAGAAAGCTACCCTAAGGGCTTTGGGTGCGGTTGAACCATAAAGATGAAACCGTAGGGGCCGATCAGTATTGTGTGCTGCAAAAAATCCGTCCCTTCACTCCACCGCAGCCTATACCTGGAGGGCTTTAGATTTCGGCAAAGGCTAGACGGAGTTGGGAGGGGCCATTCAGGGTGCGCTCCTCAGCCATCGGCGACATGGCCGGTAGACAAGCATAGAGCACCGAGAGCCTATCGTTTACAGAAATTTACCGTCAGCTAACACGGAAGATAGAGATTGACACCACACCTCAAATAAAACGTTACACTAATTAACACGACGTCACGATGCCATGGGAAAGTTACGTATGGACACTCGTAAACAGTTACCTCTAGAGCAGCAGTTTGAGCTTCAGGTCTTTGAAACCGAGGTTAAGCAGCTCTCCCAATCAGAGGCTCAGGCTCTCCTCGTTCAACTGCGGGAGGCCATGCTGTATCAGACCGCCACTTTCCGGGAAATTCTGAAAGAAATCTGGGGCATTGGCAAAAACATCAATGTTGCCTTAGAAGTGCTCGTAGAAGATTAGTGTGTTCAGGTCGGGAAAATGAATAGGTATGGTCAGTCAATTACAATCTCGTCACTTCAGGGGCTTTAGTCATTCTCAGTTAAGTCTATGTTGGGCTGGCTTCATCGTACTGATGTGGTTTGTTAGTATAGCGGCTACCTTTACCCTGTTTAACGCTCAAACCCCTTTAGTTTATGGACTCGGGGGAATTCTCCTCAGAACTTTCTTGCATACGGGACTGTTCATCGTTACCCATGAAGCCATTCACGGGAATATTTCTAGTTTTCCCTGGCTGAACGATGCATTCGGCTACATCACCTCATGGCTGTACGCCCTGCTCCCCTATCGGCTACTGGCTAAAAACCACCAACTTCATCACCGCTTTCCCGGTACCGACCGCGATCCGGATTACCATGAAACGGAAAAGGGAGGGTTTTGGACCTGGTATTTCAAATTCATGAAAACTTACCAGACCGGTAGGCAGGTTTGGATATCGTTGATTGGCATCAGCATCATTTTTTGTGCCTTTTTAATTTGCCAGGTACCAGCCGTTAACTTGATTCTTTTCTGGATTATTCCCCTCGTACTCAGCTCTTTACAGCTGTTCACCTTCGGCATATTTTTGCCCCATCAATGTCATGGTCGTGGATCTGAATATGGGCATTGCACAAGAAGCATTCACCTCCCAGTTTTCTGGTCGTTTCTGACCTGTTACCATTTTGGGTACCATCGAGAGCACCATTTATACCCTCATTTACCCTGGCATCAGTTACCTCAATTTTATAGAGATAGAAAGCGCCATTCCCCCCACCCCTCTTAATAAGGCTATTGCCCATATATAGCGGTTCTCGGTTTAGTGAAGTACAAATCTGCTGAGCTTCAGATCCCCCCCCTTCTGGCTGTAGAAGATTCACCCTGGGCTACCCTTATTTAGACCCTTGGGTCTTCCCGCAGGATAAGAGAACCCTATTGAGAAACTTAAAACAGCACAGTTGGGGTGAGCAGCAGAAGCATTTAGCCTTAAAAAAGATGTAGATAAACAGTAGCCTTAATAAGAGGGTCAAAGGTTGAAACTTCAACGGCCAGAAAATCTAAGAGTTGTAATTCAATTAGATTTGTACCTCACTTAAATCAGAATCGCGTTATATCAGCTCGCGCTTTTTTTAATTTTCCACAGGAAATTTCATCCAGCTTAAATCAGGGTTAAGCCAGGAAAAATTTTCTGTTTTGTCAGGAAAAGAGGTATAGTATTAGTACCTAATCGCTTGGATTTTACTAATGCGAATAGGTCCCATTTTCGTATAGCTTCGTCTTTAAGCCTCCCTGGATTGAGTAAGTTTAAAGTCTGGCTATAGCCCTTAAAATTAGGAGGCATGATATGCCCTTTACAATCGACTCGGCTCGATCCATTTTCCCTAACACCCTCAGTGCTGATGCGGTACCCGCCACAATTGCCCGGTTTAGCCAACTCAGTGCTGAAGATCAGTTGGCCCTGATCTGGTTTGCCTATTTGGAAATGGGTAGAGCCATTACGATTGCGGCTCCCGGTGCGGCCAGCATGCAATTTGCCGAACCCACCCTTGAAGAAATTAGCAAGATGTCCTTTCAGCAGCAGTCTCAGGTGATGTGCGATTTGGCCAATCGGGCTGACACTCCCATCTGCCGTACCTATGCTGCCTGGTCACCAAACATTAAACTGGGGTTCTGGTACCGCCTGGGACAGTGGATGGAAGAAGGCAAAGTTGCTCCCATTCCAGAAGGTTATAAGCAATCTGCCAATGCCTCTGCCGTGCTGCAGGCCATCAGGAACTTAGAATCGGGCCAGCAGATTACGGTTCTGCGCAATGCCGTTGTGGATATGGGCTTTGACACAAACAAGTTAGATTCATCCCAACGAGTGGCTGAGCCTGTGGTGCCTCCTAAAGACATGGACCAGCGCACCAAGGTCACCATTGAGGGGATTAATAACCCCACCGTGCTGTCCTACATGAATAACCTCAACGCCAACGATTTCGATGCCCTGGTTGAGTTGTTCACGGCGGATGGCGCATTGCAACCCCCCTTCCGCAGACCTATTGTTGGCAAAGAAAACATCCTGCGGTTCTTTAGGGAAGAGTGCCAAAATTTGAAGCTGATTCCTGAGCGGGGAGTGTCTGAACCGGCAGAGGACGGCTTTACCCAGATCAAAGTTACGGGCAAAGTGCAAACCCCCTGGTTTGGAGCCGGGGTAGGCATGAATATTGCCTGGCGGTTTTTGCTGAACCCAGACGGCAAAATCTTCTTTGTCGCCATTGATCTGCTGGCATCTCCCAAAGAGTTGCTCAATCTAGCCCGTTAACCCGGTTTAGATGTCGCTGGGCAACTATTGATGGGCAGGTCTTTGCAAAAGCAGGGGCCTGCTTTTTTCATAGGGTACATCTGAATTCTGATAAGAATGTAAAGTTTTGCAAATTAACTTAATATTGAGAGAGATTAAAGTAGTTGATTAATTTTCTCAATCATTCATGAAACAGGTTACTGAAAATCAGTGGTCAGCCCAGGAAAGAACCATTGCTCAGGCCGCATTGAGCGCAGCCCAGCAGCGAGAATTGACGGCCCTGGTCAAAATTGTGCGGGAAACCGCCAGCCAGGTCAGTTCTGTTGACGAGGTTTGGCATCTGCATGATTTTCTGAGCGCCCGTCGCTTTGACATTGATGGCAAGTACGATGACCGGGAAGATGAACTCTTGTTTGTGCTCGCCCAATTGAAAAGAGACGGCTGGCTGCTGACCGAGGACTTAACTGGCTTAGAATCGGCAAAAATATCGAAAATCGCAGCTCTAACTCAAGTTCTGTAGCCCTAAAATGACAGGCTTCTAAGCAACGCATCTAAAACCGTTCGGGCTGAGCGGAGTCGTTGGTGCAGCCTCCCCAGCGGGCAAAGCTCATCACTGCGGCGATTCCAAGGGGTAATGCCCTGACTTCCTGAGGCCAGCCCCTGCGTGTTGGCGAAGCCTGTCTGAAAGACAAACGACAAGCTTAGGGCGGTGATCGGATAACTGCCTAGTTGTGCCCAGGGCTGACCTAGGCACTGGGTCAATTGCTCACTCCAAACGTGGGGCCTTCGTTTCATTGAGGGCTGATCCGGCACAAAGTCCTGGGTCAAGAGTTCAGTTCGAACGCCAGGGTTCCCCATTGGCTACATTCGCAATAATCTGCAATGTTTTAGCGAACTGCCCGCTGCGGTATGAAGCTTTGAACTCCTGGGAAATCGCCATTTGATAGGTTTTATGGAACCACCCCAGTACCAGCAGTTCATGTTCTGTTTTATCTGAGGGGAAAAACTGGGTACCGTACAGCCCGGTATCATTACTGCCCGGCACAATGGGAACAGGCGCAATGGGTTTGAACGGTCCGGTAATGCGGTCAGCCACGTACCAGTAAAGGGTGGAATCGGTGACGGTATCGGCCCCAATTTCGCTCAGCCAGTGGGGGTTCACATAGTCTTTAAAGCAGGAGAAAAACAGGTGGAACTGGCCTTCTTTATACAGAATTTGGGGCCGCTCCAGGTGGTAAAAGGGCCAGGTTATGGCGGTTTCTCGGGTTGGCCCCATAGCAGGAGGCAATAGTTGATAGGGACCTGGGGGCTGGTCTGAGATCGCTAACCCTAACCCCCCTAAAAAATTAGCGGTATCCGATCCCATCCCCGCTAAAAAGGCGCAGAAGTAGAGGTAGTATTTTCCACTCGCTTCGTCTTTGTAGATGGCCGGGTCACGCCAGTGGAGGTGCCCGGTGCGGTGGCATCGCCCATACACCGAGTCTTCCGCAGGGAGTTGCAGCAGAGGAGCGGGTTGCCGTTGCCAGATTTCGGCGTCGCTGGAAATCGCCAGACCGAGGGTTTCCTGGTCAAACTCATGGGCACTGGCAGCGGAGTAGAACAGGTAGTACTGCCCCTCTTCTTTGTAGCAGTTACCCGCAAAGATCCGGCCTGACTCCCACGGTTGCTCAGGCAGCGGTTCCAGGACTGGCCCCTGGTTGTGCCAGTGCTTCAGGTCTAAGGAAACGGCACCGCCGATCCAGCCGGTTTTCCACCAGGGGTCCTGGTCGGGCTGTCCGCTCAGGTAAAACAGACGGTAGTGATCATCATCTTTGAGCAGCCAGGGGTCCCAACAAACAGAAGGAAACTCGGTGATATTGGTAAAGTCAGGAGATGTCATAACGCTTTAAACCAGGGGACAATGGGAACCGCACTGGCAAGATTCTAACTTTACTCAAAAGTCTTTTGAAGACGTAGAGAATCATCCCAGGAATCCATAGAAGCATTTGAAATAGCCTCTGTCTCAAAAAATCAGATCCGTAAGTTTTGTTACAAAAAAATAGAAATACCTCTCCAGACAGGCATGGAAAGGCAAAAGAAAATTTTAAGCTGAATAAATCTCGCTTTGAGCATAGAGCCCTACGATTAGGGTGCATCCCACCTTTGTCATCCTGAGTGGAACGGAGTGTAGCGAAGGATCTCAGGCCTTGCACAAGATCGGGATTCTTCACTTCGCTATCGCTACGTTGCTCTTTCTGAGCCGCTAACGCGAACAGAATGACATTTGCAAACCTGGGATGCACCCCTACGATGACTGGCAGGAACTCATTTTCTTGCTTGCTTATTGTCGGGCTAAATTTTGGCTTGTTTTATAACAGTCAGTAAGGGCTTATATCATCTTTCATCGTCAAGATTTATTGTCATTAAATTCTGATTTAAGAACCATTCAATCATGTTTAGTTTCATTCGCCGTACCTGCTTTCCTCGTTTGAATGCTGTTTTCAAACTGGGAGTTGGGGCGACTGTGTTGCTGTCGGCCTGTAGTAACCCTGACCCAGCAGAAGAGACCGTATCCCCAGAACCCGGCGATGGGGTGGTGACGGTTTTGGGCGTCATTGTGGGGGTGGGGCAAACCAACTTAGAAGCGGCCCTGGTGCCCTTTGAGGAAGAAACCGGCATTGATGTGGTGTACGAGGGCACCGATGCCTTCACCACCCTGCTGCCGGTGCGGGTCGATTCCGGGGATGCCCCGGACATTGCCATGTTCCCCCAGCCCGGCCTGATGAAAACCCTGGCCCGAGCCGGAGAACTGGTGCCCTTACCAGAGGTGATGGATCGGCAGGCCATGGAAGCCGCCTATAGCGATACCTGGCTGGATCTGGGCACCGTCGATGGCGAACTCTATGGCATCTGGTATCGGGCGTCGGTGAAAAGCCTGGTGTGGTACTCCCCCGCCGAGTTTGAGCAGCGGGGCTACCAGGTGCCCGAAACCTGGGACGAGATGATTGCCCTCAGCGATCGCATCGTCGCCGACGGCGGCAACCCCTGGTGTCTGGGCCTGGAAAGCGGCAACGCCACCGGCTGGCCCGGCACCGACTGGGTGGAAGACATTCTGCTGCGTACCGCTGGACCGGAATACTACGACCGCTGGGTGGACCATGAGGTGCCATTCAACGATCAGCCGGTGCAGGAAGCCTTTCGCTACTTTGGGGAAATCGTCCATTCCCCCGGCTACGTGTGGGGTGGGAAGACCGGAGCCCTGAGTATGCCCTGGGGGGATGTGCCCCAGGGACTGTTCGATCAGCCGCCCAACTGCTTCATGTATCGCATGGGTAACTTTGTCACCAACTTCTTCCCGGAGGATGTGGTGCTGGGGGAAGACGTCGATCTGTTTGTGCTGCCCGGCATCGACCCCCAGTACGGCAAGCCCATGCTGGTGGCGGGGGATGTGTTCGCCATGTTGAACAACACCCCCGAAGCAAGGGCGCTGATAGCCTACCTGGCCACCCCTACAGCCCATGAAATTTGGGCGGAACGGGGCGGCTTTCTGTCGGCCAATCAGCAGGTGAACCCGGAAGTCTACCCCGACCTGCTCAGCCGCAGACTGGCAGACATGCTGACCAGCGCCGAAATTGTCCGATTCGACGGCTCTGACTCGATGCCGGGGGCGGTGGCCACGGGCACCTTCTGGTCCAGCATGATGGACTTTGTGGCGGGTTCCTCGGCAGAAGAAGTGACCGACACGATTGAGCGGAACTGGCCGGAGACTCGATCTATAGAGTAGTTGTTGCGGGGTTAAAGAGTTTTGAGTTCTTAGTTTTGAGTTCTGAGTTAACCCATCAGTTCAAAACTTAAAATTCAAAACTTAAAA